>NZ_CP134605.1:900000-1082500 GCF_031844685.1 Streptomyces sp. ITFR-21 | reverse complement strand
CCTTGAAAGAGTGCGTAATAGCTCACTGGTCAAGTGATTCCGCGCCGACAATGTAGCGGGGCTCAAGCGTACCGCCGAAGTCGTGTCATTGCAGTATTGACTCCTAACGGGGGCTGTGATGGGTAGGGGAGCGTCGTGTGCCGGGTGAAGCTGCGCCGTAAGGCAGTGGTGGACGGTTCACGAGTGAGAATGCAGGCATGAGTAGCGATACAAGAGTGGGAAACTCTTGCGCCGATTGACTAAGGGTTCCTGGGTCAAGCTGATCTGCCCAGGGTAAGTCGGGACCTAAGGCGAGGCCGACAGGCGTAGTCGATGGACAACCGGTTGATATTCCGGTACCCGCTTTGGAACGCCCAGTACTGAGTCTTCTGATGCTAAGGCCGTGAAGCCGCCTGCTGAGTCTTCGGATGAGGTGGGAGTGGTGGAGCCGCTGGTCCAGGGAAGTAGTAGGTAAGCGATGGGGTGACGCAGGAAGGTAGTCCAGCCCGGGCGGTGGTTGTCCCGGGGTAAGGGTGTAGGGCGTTGCTCAGGTAAATCCGGGTGACATGTGTCTGAGACCTGATGCCGAGCCGATTGTGGTGAAGTGGATGATCCTATGCTGTCGAGAAAAGCCTCTAGCGAGTTTCATGGCGGCCCGTACCCTAAACCGACTCAGGTGGTCTGGTAGAGAATACCGAGGCGTTCGGGTGAACTATGGTTAAGGAACTCGGCAAAATGCCCCCGTAACTTCGGGAGAAGGGGGGCCATTTCTGGTGATCGCCCGTGCGGTGTGAGCTGGGGGTGGCCGCAGAGACCAGCGAGAAGCGACTGTTTACTAAAAACACAGGTCCGTGCGAAGCCGTAAGGCGATGTATACGGACTGACGCCTGCCCGGTGCTGGAACGTTAAGGGGACCGGTTAGTCGTGCCTTCGGGTGTGGCGAGGCTGAGAACTTAAGCGCCAGTAAACGGCGGTGGTAACTATAACCATCCTAAGGTAGCGAAATTCCTTGTCGGGTAAGTTCCGACCTGCACGAATGGCGTAACGACTTCTCGACTGTCTCAACCATAGGCCCGGTGAAATTGCACTACGAGTAAAGATGCTCGTTTCGCGCAGCAGGACGGAAAGACCCCGGGACCTTTACTATAGCTTGATATTGGTGTTCGGTTCGGCTTGTGTAGGATAGGTGGGAGACTGTGAAGTCGCGGCGCCAGCCGTGGTGGAGTCGTCGTTGAAATACCACTCTGGTCGTGCTGGATGTCTAACCTCGGTCCGTGATCCGGATCAGGGACAGTGTCTGGTGGGTAGTTTAACTGGGGCGGTTGCCTCCTAAAGGGTAACGGAGGCGCCCAAAGGTTCCCTCAGCCTGGTTGGTAATCAGGTGTTGAGTGTAAGTGCACAAGGGAGCTTGACTGCGAGACTGACGGGTCGAGCAGGTACGAAAGTAGGGACTAGTGATCCGGCGGTGGCTTGTGGAAGCGCCGTCGCTCAACGGATAAAAGGTACCCCGGGGATAACAGGCTGATCTTCCCCAAGAGTCCATATCGACGGGATGGTTTGGCACCTCGATGTCGGCTCGTCGCATCCTGGGGCTGGAGTCGGTCCCAAGGGTTGGGCTGTTCGCCCATTAAAGCGGTACGCGAGCTGGGTTTAGAACGTCGTGAGACAGTTCGGTCCCTATCCGCTGCGCGCGTTGGAGTCTTGAGAAGGGCTGTCCCTAGTACGAGAGGACCGGGACGGACGGACCTCTGGTGTGCCAGTTGTTCTGCCAAGGGCATGGCTGGTTGGCTACGTTCGGGAGGGATAACCGCTGAAAGCATCTAAGCGGGAAGCCTGCTTCGAGATGAGGGCTCCCACCCACGTGATGGGGTAAGGCTCCCAGTAGACGACTGGGTTGATAGGCCGGATGTGGAAGCCTTGTGAGGGGTGGAGCTGACCGGTACTAATAGGCCGAGGGCTTGTCCATGTGTGCTCGCGTCCACTGTTTGGTTCCCGGGTTGCGAACAGTCGCACCGGTTGAACCAGTTCACACAACTAAAAAGTGTGCTTGTTCGCTAGGACACTGTCGAAATCCCGTTGACTACGGGATGACCCGATAGCGTTTCGGTGGTCATAGCGTTAGGGAAACGCCCGGTTACATTCCGAACCCGGAAGCTAAGCCTTTCAGCGCCGATGGTACTGCAGGGGGGACCCTGTGGGAGAGTAGGACACCGCCGAACAATCTTTCTGGACCCTCGGTCCTGGCCTAAGCGCTGGGACCGGGGGTCCTTTTGTTTTCCCTCGATGCGCGATCTCCCGGACGATACGGGAGACTCGCACTACAGCAGCACGACCCGACAACAGGAGTCACGACGATGTCCAACTCACCCGAAGAACGACCCGAACGCCCCGCGCGTCCGGACTCGCGCGGCGGTGACCACCGCGGCGCCGATCGGCGTGACGACCGTCGTGACGACCGCCCCCGCGGCCCCCGCCGTGATGACGACCGTGGTGCCCCTCGTCGTGATGACCGTGGCGCCGGCGGCTTCCGCCGCGACGACCGTCCGAGGGACGGCCGCTCCGGCGGCGCTCCGCGGCGTGACGACCGGCCCAGTGGCGGGGGCTTCCGGCGTGACGACCGTCCCCGCTACGACCGTCCTGCCGGCAGCGCCGGCAACCGCCCGGTGGGTGGTGGCACCGGCGGTGGCTTCCGCCGGGACGACCGTCCCCGGGACGACCGTCCGCGCTTCGATCGGCCCAGGGACGACCGTGGCCGTGACGACCGGCCGAGTGGTCCGCGGCGGGATGACAACCGCGGCGGCGGGTTCCGTAGGGACGACCGCCCGACCGGCGGCAGTGGCTTCCGACGCGACGACCGCCCCCGCGACGACCGCTTCGGTGGCGCCCCGCGGCGTGACGACCGGCCCCGCTACGACCGTCCCGCCGGCAACCGCCCGCCGACCGGCGGCGGTGGCTTCCGGCGTGACGACCGTCCGCGTGAGGACAGGCCGCGTTACGAGCAGCGGGGCGACCGGCCGGATCGGCCGCGCGACGACCGCCCCCGCGACGACCGCCCGCGCTTCGATCGGCCCAGGGACGACCGTGGCCGTGACGACCGGCCGAGTGGCGGCGGTTTCCGGCGTGACGACCGCCCGACCGGCGGCAGTGGCTTCCGACGTGACGATCGTCCGCGTGAGGACAGGCCGCGTTACGAGCAGCGGGGCGACCGGCCGGATCGGCCGCGCGACGACCGCCCCCGCGACGACCGCCCGCGCTTCGATCGGCCCAGGGACGACCGTGGCCGTGACGACCGGCCGAGTGGCGGCGGTTTCCGGCGTGACGACCGCCCGACCGGCGGCAGTGGCTTCCGACGTGACGATCGTCCGCGTGAGGACAGGCCGCGTTACGAGCAGCGGGGCGACCGGCCGGATCGGCCGCGCGACGACCGCCCCCGCGACGACCGCCCGCGGTACGACCGGCCCAGGGACGACCGCCCGACCGGCGGCGGTTTCCGGCGTGACGACCGTCCGCGCGAGGACAGGCCGCGTTACGAGCAGCGGGACGACCGGCCGCGCGGGCCGCGTCGTGAGGGCGGCGGGGACCGGGACGGCCGGGACTTCGGCCGTCGGCCGGCGGTACAGGGACGCGGGCGGTTCGAGAACCGGGGCGGCCGTGACGAGCACCGCGACGACCGCGAGCCGATCAAGCGGCTGCCCATCCCCGACGAGGTGACCGGACAGGAGATCGACCCGAGCGTGCGGCAGGAGCTGATGAGCCTGCCGAAGACGCTCGCCGAGGATGTGTCGCGCAACCTGGTGATGGTCGCCCAGCTGCTGGACGAGGACCCGGAGCGGGCCTACGCCTACTCGCGGGTGGCGCTGCGGCTGGCGACGCGCGTCGCGGCCGTCCGGGAGGCGGCGGGCTTCGCGTCGTACGCCACCGAGCGGTACGCCGAGGCACTGGCGGAGTTCCGTACCTCCCGGCGGATGACCGGGACGGTGGACCTGTGGCCGGTCATGGCGGACTGCGAGCGCGGGCTCGGACGGCCGGAGCGGGCGCTGGAGATGGCCGGCGCGCCCGAGGTGCAGAAGCTGGACAAGGCCGGCCAGGTGGAGATGCGGCTGGTCGCGGCCGGCGCGCGGCAGGACATGGGCCAGGCCGAGGCGGCCGTGGTCACCCTGCAGAGCTCTGAGCTGGCGGCCAGCGCGGTGCACCCGTGGACCGCGCGGCTGCGGTACGCGTACGCCGACGCGCTGCTCGGGGTCGGCCGGGAGAACGAGGCCCGCGACTGGTTCGCCAAGGCGCTGGAAGCCGATCACAACGGCACCACGGATGCCTCCGACCGCCTCGCCCAGCTCGACGGCCTGCAGTTCGTCGACGTCGTGGAGGACGCCGCCGAGGACGGGGCGGACGAGGACGGAGCGGGCGGCGCCACCGGCACCGCGGCCACTCCCGGTGCCGACACCGGCCGGGTCGCCGAGCCGACTGACGACGCGACCGACGAGGACCTGGCCGCCGACGACTTCGACGAGGACGACGAAGAAGAAGACGAAGACGCCGAAGACGACGGCCTGGACGCTGAGGACATCGACGACGCGACCGGCGACGTACCCGCGGCACCCGCAGCCGCAGCCGCAGCCGAGGCCGGGGACGCCGACGACTTCGACGATGACGATGTGGAGGACGACGGGGACGACGACGCGGCGGATGACGAGAGCCCCGTTGTGGCGAAGCCCGAGTCGGCCGGCGAGCCCGCTCCCTCCTCCTTCCTCGACTCGCCCTTCCGCGAGCCCCCGAGCGACGACCGCGACGAGGACTGAGCCGAGGCCGGCCAGGACCAGGTCCGGGCGCGGGAACAGGGAACAGGGAACAGGGAACAGGGAACAGAAACACGAGCCGGGCAGTGGCCCGGCCGGCCGCCGGGGGCGGCACCCGCACACCGCGGGTGCCGCCCCCGGCGCTTTCACAGGTCCAGGCTGCGGATGACCAGGCCACCGGCCGGCTTGGGCCCGAAGGAGGTGGACTTGGGCGGCATCATCACGCCCTGCCGGGCCAGCTCCAGTACTACGTCTTCCCGTACCGGACTCAGCAGGACGGCGGTTCCGCCGTGCCGCTCGGCGAGTTCGACGGCTGAGGCGGCGTCATGGACGTAGCGGGCGTACCCGGGGGCGTCGGGAACCTGCCAGAGGCGGTCGAGCAGGAGGTGGTGGAGTACGGCGGCGTCGAGCCGGCGCCACAGCTCGGGCCGGTCGTGGGGCACGGCGGCGTCCAGCCGGTCAGGTCGCGGGCGGTCCAGCAGATGGAAGCCGTCGCCCGCCAGCAGGAAGGCGTTGCCGTCCGCCGCCGCCTCGGCCAGCGCGGCGAGCGCCCGGTCCAGCGGGCCGGCCAGGGCCCTGACCCGGAAGGCCTCCTGGACGGCGGCGAGGGCCACGGCGAGCGGGAGCCGCGGCAGCACGCGGTGGATGGCGCGTACCCGCGGTGGATGGCGGGCGGAGTCCACCAGCAGGACCAGGCCGTAGTCCCAGGGGCCGCCGGGGCGGTGCTCGGCCTGGAGGCGGCGGTAGGTGGCCCAGCGGTGGTGGCCGTCGGCGATCATGGCCCGACGGGTCGCCAGGTCGCCCTGGACCGAGGCCAGGTCGGCGGGGCCGGTGAGCGCCCACAGGCGGTGGCGTACGCCGTCCTCGGTGGTGGTGGTCAGCAGCGGCGGGGTGCCGGCGGCCGTCCGCTCGATGACGCGGGCGGTCCGGCCGCCGTCGCGGTAGACGAGCAGCAGCGGCTCGAGGTTGGCCCTGGTGGCGCGCATCAGGGCGGCGCGGTCGGCGACCGGCCCCTCCATCACGTCCTCGTGCGGCAGTACCACGCCGTTTTCGGGCGGGCTGAGCCGCAGCGCGCCGATGACACCGCGCTGCGGGCGGTCGCCGTCGAGCTGTTCGTAGATGTAGAGCGCCGGGCGCGGATCGGCGGCGAGCACGCCGTCCGCGCGCCACTCGGCGAGCGTCCGCGCCGCCTTGCGGTGCTGCTCGGCCGCGGTGGGGGCCTCCGGCAGGATCAGCCGCACCAGGTTGTACGGGTCCGCGGTCTCCAGCCGCCGCTGCTCGCCGGGCCGCACCACGACGTCGTACGGCGGCGCCGTGACCGCGGCGAGGCTGCTGACGCGTTCCGGCACGTAGCGCAGGCCGCGGAAGGGTTCCAGGCGCAGACCGCGCTCGGGGCCGGGGCGCGCGGGGCGGTCGGTGCCGGAGGTGCTCATCAGCGCATGCTACGTCGTGTGCCCACCGGGCATGAGGGATGATCGAGCCATCGACACCACGACGAGGAGCGAGCCCGCCATGACCCAGCGGACCAGGCCGGACGGCAGCGAACGACCGCTCGACACCGCGTACGACACCGCGTTGCTCGATCTCGACGGGGTGGTCTACGCGGGCGGGGACGCCATCGCGCACGCGGTGGAGTCCCTGGCTGCGGCCGGCGGGCACGGCATGCGGCTGGCGTACGTCACCAACAACGCGTCCCGTACCCCGCAGACCGTCGCCGAGCACCTGACCCGGCTGGGCGTGCCGGCCGGCGCCGAGGACGTGATCACCTCCGCGCAGGCGGTGGCCCGGCTGATCGCCGGTCAGGTGCCGGCCGGGGCGAAGGTGTTGGCGGTCGGCGGGGAGGGGCTGATCGAGGCGCTGCGGGAACGCGGCCTGGTGCCGGTCGAGTCGGTGGCGGACGGGCCGGTGGCGGCCGTGCAGGGGTTCTCGCCGCAGCTGCGGTGGGCGCAGCTCACGGAGATGGTGTACGCGGTGAACGCCGGTGTGCCGTGGTTCGCGTCCAACACGGATCTGACGATCCCCAGCGCGCGGGGCATCGCGCCGGGCAACGGGGCGGCGGTGGAGGTGGTCCGGATCGCGACCGGGGCGCGTCCGCAGGTCGCGGGGAAGCCGCAGCCCCCCATGCACCGGGAGACGGTGATCAGGACCGGGGCGAAGCGGCCGCTGGTGGTGGGGGACCGGCTCGACACGGACATCGAGGGGGCGGACGCGGGGGGTGTCGACTCGCTGCTGGTCCTCACCGGGGTGAGCACGGCCCGGCAGCTGCTGGCCGCCGAGCCGAAGCACCGGCCGACCTATGTGGCCGCGGACCTGCGGGGGTTGCTGGTGGCGCATCCGCCGGTCGGGGAGGCGGCGGGCGGGTTCACGTGCGGGGGATGGACGGCTTCGGCCGCGCCCGACGCGCTCGCGCTGGAGGGGGACGGCGAAGCGCTCGACGGACTGCGGGCATTGTGCGCCGCGGCCTGGACGGCGGCCGGCGACGGCACCTGCTCCCTGGACCCGGGCAAGGCGCTGGCCCGGCTGAGCCTGGACGGCGTGACGGTGGCGGGCGGCGGCTGACGGTGGCGGGCGGCGGCTGACGGTGGCGGATGGCGGCGGGCGGTGGCGGATGGCGGCGGATGGCGGCGGGCGGTGGCGGATGGCGGCGGATGGCGGGCGGCGGGCGGCGGCGGATGGCGAGGGGGACTGGGAGGTGCCCCTGCTGGCCGGCCTGCTGCCTGCCGCGTGAACCGTGCGGTTCGGTGGGCGGCGGCGGGCCCTTCGCCGGTCCGGGCCGCCCCCCGCCCGTCGCCGCCCGCGGCCGGCCCGCTCCGGTGTGTCCGGCGCGGTCGCGGGATGTCGCCCGCGAGGACGGGCGGGACGTTCCCGGCACAGGTGCGGAACGGGAAGTACGGGCGGATACCGCTCTGTTCGGGGGCGCGACGGCGAGGTTAGGCTAACCTTATCTCTGTGTCGGTCGACCAGGACTTCCCGCCCGCGCCCGCGTCCGCGCCCGCGCCTTCGCCTGCCCCGGACCTGCCGCCGGCCACCGCCGCACCCGGCGGCAGCGTCGCCAGGGCGAACGCCGGACGAACCGCCGGACTGCTGCTGGCCGTCGGGCTCCTCGCGCTCGTCACCCTCGCGAGTCTCGCGCTGGGCGCCAAGGAGATCCCGCTCGGGCAGGTGTGGCACGGCCTGTTCCACTACGCCGGGACCGACGACGACGTGGTGGTCCGCGGGCTCCGGCTGCCGCGTACACTGCTCGGCCTGCTGGCCGGCGCCGCCCTGGGCGTGGCCGGCGCCGCCATGCAGGCCCTGACCCGCAACCCGCTCGCCGACCCAGGACTGCTCGGCGTCAACGCCGGCGCCGCCGCGGCGGTGGTCTCCGCGATCAGCTTCTTCGGCGTCACGTCCGTGACCGGCTCCGTGTGGTTCGCGCTGGGCGGTGCCGCCGCCGTGTCCGCGCTGGTCTACGCCGTCGGCGGCAGCCGGTCCGCCACGCCGGTACGGCTCGCGCTGGCCGGCACCGCGATCACCGCGCTGCTCCAGGGCTACACCAACGCCGTCCAGCTCACCGACCGGGTGGCCCTGGACCGGATGCGGTTCTGGCAGGTCGGCTCGCTGGCCGCCGCCGACATGGCGACCGTCCGGGACGTGGCGCCGTTCATCGCGGCCGGCGCGGTCCTGGCGCTGGCCGCCGCCCGGCCGCTCAACGCGGTGGCACTCGGCGACGACACCGCCCGCGGCCTCGGCGCCCAGCTGACCCGTACCAGGGTGCTGGTGATGCTGGCCGTCACGCTGCTGTGCGGCGCCGCGACCGCCGCCTGCGGGCCGATCGTCTTCGTCGGGCTGATGGTGCCGCACGTGGTCCGCGGCATCACCGGGCCCGACATGCGCTGGATCCTGCCCTACGCGGCCGTGCTGTCCCCGGTGCTGCTGCTCACCGCCGACGTGGTGGGGCGGCTGGTCACCCGGCCGGGCGAACTCCAGGTCGGCATCGTCACGGCGGTGCTCGGCGGGCCCGTCTTCGTCGTGCTCGTCCGGCGCCGGAAGATGGCGGAGCTGTGAGCCCCGCCGCGAAGGAGGCCGCCATGGCGGGTGCCGACGCCGGCGACGGCGACGCCGGGGCCGTGGGCCCCGGCGGGAGAGGCGGCCCGCGCGAGGGCGCTCCCGGGAAGGGCGTGCTGCGCACCGGCGGCGTCTCGGTACGCGTCGACCGGCGGGCCCTGCTGGTGTGCGCGCTGCTGCTCGTCGCCGCGCTGGCCGTGGCCGTCGTACTGATCGGCACCGGCGACTACCGGATCGCGCCGCCGGACGTCCTGCGTACGCTGACCGGGCACGGCGACGCCGGGCAGGACTTCGTCGTCCGCCAACTGCGGCTGCCCCGGGCCGTGGTGGGGCTGCTGGTCGGCGCCGCGCTCGGCATGGCGGGCGCGGCCTTCCAGACCGTCGCCCGCAACCCGCTGGGCAGCCCCGACGTGGTGGGGTTCGGACAGGGCTCGGCTGTCGGCGCGCTGATCGTGATCGTGCTGTTCAAGGGCCCCTCGTACGAGGTGTCGGTCGGCGCCGTTGTCGGCGGGCTGCTCACCGGCCTGGCCGTCTACCTGCTGGCCTGGAAACGCGGGGTGCACGGCTACCGCCTGGTGCTGGTCGGGATCGGCGCCTCCGCCGTGCTCGCCGCCGTCAACAGCTACCTGCTGGTCAGGGCGGACTTCGTGGACGCGGCCCGCGCGGTGGTCTGGATCACCGGGTCGCTCGACGGCCGCGAGTGGGGCCAGGTGTGGCCGCTGCTGGGCGTCTGCGCGGTGCTCATGCCGGTGCTGCTGCTCCAGGGGCCGGCGCTGCGGATCACCGAGATGGGTGACGACGCGGCCAGCGCGCTGGGCGTACGGGTGGAGCGCACCCGGCTGGTCACGGTGCTCGCGGCGGTGCTGCTCACCGCCGCGGCCACCGCCGCGGCCGGGCCGATCTCCTTCGTCGCGCTCACCGCGCCGCAACTCGCCCGCCGCCTGACCCGGTCGCCCGGCGTCGGCCTGCTGCCGGCCGCGCTGATGGGCGCCGCTCTGCTGGTGGCCGCCGACTGGGCCGCGCAGCGCGCCTTCGGCTCCGGGCAGGTGCCGGTGGGGGTGTCCACCGGAGTACTGGGCGGCGGCTATCTGCTGTGGCTGCTGGTCACCGAACGCCGGGCCGGCCGGATATGAGCCGGGCGCCGGGACGGCGTACCGACAGCACGAGACGACGAGACGACGAGACGACGAGACGACGAGACGACGTGCCGACAAGACGGCAGAACCCGTGGAGTACCGCATGACCCGTGTCCGCACCGACAAGTCGACCGACCCGGCTCCCGGCGGTTCCGCCCCTCCGGCCGCCGCCGCTCAGGGCACGGCCGCTCCGGGCGCCGCCGCGGCCGCTCCCGCCGACGCGCCGCCTGGCCGCCGGCTGCGCGCCGAAGCCGTCACCCTCGCCTACGACCGGCGGGTGGTCGCCGAGGACCTGTCGGTGGCGATCCCCGACCACTCCTTCACCGTCATCGTCGGCCCCAACGCCTGCGGCAAGTCGACCCTGCTGCGGGCGCTGTCCCGGCTGCTCAAGCCCGCCCGGGGCCATGTCCTGCTCGACGGGCAGGCGATCGGCTCGCTGCCGGCGAAGGCGGTGGCCAGGACGCTCGGCCTGCTGCCGCAGAGCTCGGTCGCGCCCGACGGCATCACCGTCTCCGGGCTGGTCGCCCGCGGCCGCTACCCGCACCAGGGGCTGCTGCGGCAGTGGTCCGCGCAGGATGAGCGGATCGTCGACGAGTCCATGGCGGCGACCGGGGTGGCCGCGCTCGCCGATCGCTATGTCGACGAACTGTCCGGCGGCCAGCGGCAACGGGTCTGGATCGCCATGGCGCTGGCCCAGCAGACCCCGCTGCTGCTGCTGGACGAACCGACCACGTTCCTCGACATCCAGCACCAGATCGACGTACTCGACCTGTGTGCGGAACTGCATGAGCGCGGTGGCCGCACCCTGGTGGCGGTACTGCACGACCTCAACCAGGCCGCGCGCTACGCCACCCACCTGATCGCCATGCGCGACGGCCGGGTCGAGGCGCAGGGCCCGCCCGCCGAGATCATCACCGCCGAACTGGTACAGCGGGTCTTCGGGGTGCGCTGCCGGATCATCGAGGACCCGGAGACCGGCACCCCGCTGGTGGTGCCGGCCGCACGCCGGGCGCCGGTGGTCCCTACAGCAGCGAGCGCAGCCGCAGCACGTCCCGCAGGCTCGCCCGCACCGTGACCCGCCCGCTGCTCCACGCACGGGCGAAGCTGAGCCGGCCGCCGACCATCGCCAGCAGGTCGTCGCCGGTCATCGCCAGCCGGATCTGGGCCTTGTCGGCCGGCGTGCCCGCCACGGTCGTCACGTCCTGGATCCGGCCGCCGGCCAGCCGGCCCACGAAGGTGGTGTCCAGATCCGTGATGCGGCAGCTCAGCGACCGGTCCAGCGCGGTCGCCGAGCGCACGTCGCCCTCGGCCCCGGCGATGCTCGCCGAGAACCGGTCGAGTGCGGCACGGCACTGCTCAACGGTGGCCATCGGCGCGGTGTCCCCCCGGTCTCACGGTACGTCCGGACGAAGGTACCGCAGGACCGGTGAGCGGGGCCGGGGGGCCGGAAGCGGTAGCGTCGTGAGCACATGCGTCAACGGCGAGGCGAGGAGTGTGAGCGATGCGGGACGCGCTGCGTACCTGTCTGCAGATCGCGGGCGGCCTGACCGAGGCCACCCGGCGCCGTACGGTCGATGCGGCCAGGGACCTGCTGGACCAGGCGGGAATCGATGTCGGCGGCCTCCAGCAGCGGATCGGGTCGGCCATCCCGCCCGAGGTGCAGGCCCTCGCCGACGAGTTGCGGGCTTCCGGCCGGGCCAACCGCGACCTGCTGCTCGGGCTGATCCGCGACGAGGTCGACAAGACCATGGGCCGGGTCGGCCGGATCGCCGACGAGGTGACGAAGGTCGGTGTCGTCCTGGAGACCCTGGAGCGCCGGATCCGCAACCTGGAGGGCCACGGGGAGCCCGCCCCGGGCGCCGGTGCCCCCTCCGGCCCCGGCACCGCCCCGAAGGTCGAGCACGTGACCGTGGAGCCGGAACCGGCCCCCGCGGACGAGGGCGCGGCCGGCGCCGGGAAGCGGGCCGCGGCCGGGACGGCTCCCGCGAAGCCCGCGCCCGCCCCCGCGCCCGCCCCTGCGAAGAAGGCCGCCGCGGCCCGGAAGGGCGCGGCCGGGAAGACGGCCGCCACGCGCAAGGCCGCTGCTTCCGGCGCCGCTTCGGGCACGACCAGGACCACGGTCGGCGCGAAGAAGGCGGCGACCACCCGTAGGGCGGCCCCGACCGGGAAGGCGCCGGCCGCCGGGGACGCCGCCGAGCCGCCCGCCGCCCCGGCGAGGAGGACCGCGCCGGCGAGGAAGGCGCCGCAGGCGGAAAAGGCCGTGCCCGCGGGGAAGTCCGCGCCAGCGAAGCGCGTGAAGACCGCCCCGGCCGCCCCCGCCCCCACCCCCGCCAAGACGGCAAAGTCGACCCCGCCAACCAAGTCGACCCCGCCAACCAAGACCGCCAAGACCGCCGAGTCGACCCCGCCCGCCAAGACCCCCAGAAACGCCAGGACCGCCAAGTCCGCGGCGAAGAAGGCGGCTCCGCCGGCCGGTACCGCCAACCCGGCCCGTACCACGGTCGCCGGGAAGACGGCCCCGGCCAGGAAGGTCCCCGTCCCCAGGCCGTCCCCGCAGGCTCCGGGGGCCGACGGTGAGTGAGGGGCCGGCCGACCGGTCCTACGGGACCGCGCCGGGGACGGCGGCCCCTGACCGCGGCGCCGCCGCGGCCCCCGCCCCCGCCCCCGTGCCCGGCCCGGCGGAACCGACGCCGCTGGGAGTCGTCGTGGGCGCGACGGGGAATGCTGAGGTGGACGCCGCGGTTGTGCGGCTCGGCGACGCGGACGAGTTGCCGACCCAGGGGCACATCGAGGTCTACGAGGATGTGCACCGCCAACTGCGGGACGCGCTCACCGCGCTGGACGAGAACAGGGGCTGAACCGTACGTGGCACGACGCCGACTCGACGCTGAGCTGGTGCGCCGGAACCTCGCGCGCTCCCGGGAGCACGCG
Source organism: Streptomyces sp. ITFR-21 (assembly GCF_031844685.1). NCBI lineage: Bacteria > Bacillati > Actinomycetota > Actinomycetes > Kitasatosporales > Streptomycetaceae > Actinacidiphila > Actinacidiphila sp. ITFR-21. The sequence goes on along the minus strand of NZ_CP134605.1, from coordinate 1,069,611 downwards.
ACCCAGTTGATCACCGCCGGCCGGGTCACCGTGGCCGGCGCCACCGCGACCAAGGCGGCCACGCAGGTGGAGACCAGCGCCCCCGTCCTGGTGGCCGAGGCCGCCGGCGAACCCGAGTACGTGTCGCGCGGCGGGCACAAACTCGCCGGGGCGCTCGCCGCGTTCACCCCCCGCGGGCTGGCCGTCGCCGGCCGCCGGGCGCTGGACGCGGGCGCCTCCACCGGCGGTTTCACCGACGTCCTGCTGCGGGCCGGCGCCGCCGAGGTCGTCGCGGTCGACGTCGGATACGGACAACTCGCCTGGTCGCTGCGCAGCGACGACCGGGTGACCGTACTGGACCGCACGAACGTACGGGAGCTGACGCCCGACATGATCGGCGACCGGCCGGCCGATCTGGTGGTCGGCGACCTGTCGTTCATCCCGCTCGGGCTGGTGCTGCCCGCCCTGGTGCGCTGCGCCGCGCCCGACGCGGACCTGGTGCTGATGGTCAAACCGCAGTTCGAGGTCGGCAGGGAGCGCCTCGGCAGCGGCGGGGTGGTGCGCAGCGCCCGGCTGCGCGCCGAGAGCGTCCGCAAGGTCGCGGAACAGGGCGCCGGCCTCGGCCTCGGCGTCCTCGGGGTGACCGCGAGCCCACTGCCCGGCCCGTCCGGGAACGTGGAGTATTTCCTGTGGCTGCGGACCGGGGCGCCCGCGCTGGACCCGGCCGACGTCGACCGTGCTGTGGCAGAGGGGCCCCGGTGACCATGTCGTCCGCGAAGAGCGAAACCCAGGACCGTACCGTCTTCCTGCTCACCCACACCGGGCGCGAGGCGGCCATCCGCAGCGCCGTGCGGGTGGTCGACGGGCTGCTGGGCAGCGGTATCGGCGTACGGCTGCTGGAGGACGAGGCCGCCGACCTGCCGCTGCCCGCCGGCGTGGAGCTGGTCGGCGAGATCGGCCCCGGCTCCGTACAGGGCTGTGAGCTGATCATCGTGCTGGGCGGCGACGGGACCCTGCTGCGGGGCGCCGAGTTCGCCCGCGCCTCCGGGGTCCCGATGCTCGGCGTCAACCTCGGCCGGGTCGGTTTCCTCGCCGAGGCCGAGCGGGACGACCTTGACAAGGTCGTGGACCGGGTGGTCACCCGCGCGTACGAGGTCGAGGAGCGAATGACCCTCGACGTACTGGTCCGCAACGGCGGCCACATCGTGCACACCGACTGGGCGATGAACGAGGCGTCGGTGGAGAAGGCGTCCCGCGAGCGGATGCTGGAGGTCGTCACCGAGGTCGACGGCCGACCGGTCTCCCGGTTCGGCGGCGACGGGGTGGTCTGCGCGACCCCCACCGGCTCGACCGCGTACGCGTTCTCGGCCGGCGGCCCGGTGGTCTGGCCCGAGGTGGAGGCGCTCCTCATGGTGCCGATCAGCGCGCACGCGCTGTTCGCCAGGCCGCTGGTCACCTCGCCGCGCTCGGTGCTCGCCGTCGAGGTGCAGCCCCAGACACCGCACGGCGTGCTGTGGTGCGACGGCCGCCGGACGGTGGAACTGCCCGCCGGCGCCCGGGTCGAGGTACGGCGCGGCGCGGTCCCGGTCAAGCTGGCCCGGCTGCACCACGCCTCCTTCACCGACCGGCTGGTGGCGAAGTTCGCCCTGCCCGTCGCGGGCTGGCGGGGCGCTCCGCACTAGGGCAGGCCGGGTGGATCCGCGCGGATCGGGGAGCGGGGTCCCATGCGTTGCGGCCGCGAGGCCGAGGAGGGGAGGCGGTGTGGTGTGTCGTCGACCGGCGGGAACGCCGCAGGCGTGCGGGCGGGCCCCGCGACGCCGCGCAGATCCACCCGGCAAACCCTAGGCGGCGGCCGGACGCGCACCGCGTACGGCCCGGTCGCCCGGCGGGGGCACGCGGGGACGCCCGTCGCGCGGGGGGCGGCAAACCTCGTATGGTCGTATCCGTGTTGGAGGAAATGCGGATCCGGTCGCTGGGAGTCATCGAGGACGCCGTGGTGGAACTGTCACCCGGCTTCACCGCTGTCACCGGCGAGACCGGCGCGGGCAAGACCATGGTCGTCACCAGCCTCGGCCTGCTGCTCGGCGGCCGGGCCGACCCGGCGCTGGTCCGGATCGGCGCCAAGCAGGCGGTCGTCGAGGGCCGGCTGACGATGGACCCGGCGGCGCGCGCCGCGGTCCGCGCCGCCGAGGCCGGCGCCGAGCTGGACGACGGCGAGCTGCTGATCAGCCGGACGGTGTCGGCCGAGGGCCGGTCCCGGGCGTACGTCGCCGGCCGTACCGTCCCGGTCGGGCTGCTCGGCGAACTCGCCGACGACCTGGTGGCCGTGCACGGGCAGACCGACCAGCAGGGCCTGCTGCGGCCCGCCCGGCAGCGCGAGGCGCTGGACCGGTACGCGGGCGAGGCGGTGTCCGTGCCGCTGGCGAAGTACGCGTCGGCGTACCGGCGGCTGCGGGAGGTAGCCGCGGAACTGGCGGAGCTGACCACCCGGGCCAGGGAACGCGCCCAGGAGGCGGACCTGCTGCGGTTCGGCGTCGAGGAGGTCTCCGCGGCCGGGCCGCTGCCCGGCGAGGACCTGGAGCTGGCCGCCGAGGCGGAGCGGCTCGGGCACGCAGAAGGGCTGGCCGCCGCCGCGGCCATCGCGCACGCCGCCCTCGCCGGGAACCCCGAGGACCCCGAAGGGGTGGACGCGGGCACCCTGGTGGCCGGCGCGCAGCGCGCGCTCGACGCGGTGAGCGGGCACGACCCGGTGCTGTCGGCGCTGGCCGCGCGGCTCGGCGAGGTCGGCATCCTGCTCGGCGACGTGGCCGGCGACCTGGCCGGCTACGCCGACGACCTGGACGCTGACCCGCTGCGGCTGGCCGCGGTCGAGGAACGCCGGGCGGTGCTCGCGCACCTGGTGCGCAAGTACGCCGAGGACATCGACGGGGTGCTGGCCTGGGCCGCGAGGAGCGCCACCCGGCTGGCCGAACTCGAAGGCGACGACGACCGGATCGCCGGGCTGGCCGCCGAACGCGATGTGCTGCGCGATGAGCTGAGCGGCCTGGCCCAGGGCCTCACCGACGCCCGCGAGGAGGCGGCGGAGCGCTTCGCCGCGGCCGTCACCGCGGAACTGGCGGAGCTGGCCATGCCGCACGCCCGGGTCACGGTGGCCATCCGGCAGACGGAGAGCGCCGACCCCGAGGCGGGGGTGGACGTCGGCGGCCGGGCGGTGCTGTACGGGCCGACCGGGGCCGACGAGGTGGAGCTGCTGCTGGCGCCGCACCCCGGTTCGCCGCCCCGGCCGATCGCCAAGGGCGCATCGGGGGGCGAGCTGTCCCGGGTGATGCTGGCGGTCGAGGTGGTCTTCGCCGGCTCCGACCCGGTACCGACCTACCTCTTCGACGAGGTCGACGCCGGTGTCGGCGGCAAGGCGGCGGTGGAGGTCGGGCGGCGCCTGGCCCGGCTGGCGCGTACCGCGCAGGTCGTCGTCGTCACCCATCTGCCGCAGGTGGCGGCCTTCGCCGACCGGCAGCTGCTGGTCGAGAAGACGAACGACGGGTCGGTGACGCGCAGCGGGGTCACCGTCCTGGAAGGCGAGGCGCGGGTGCGGGAGCTGTCCCGGATGCTCGCCGGCCTGGAGGACTCCGAACTGGGCCGCGCCCACGCCGAGGAGCTGCTGGCCGCCGCGAAGGCCGCGCGCTGACCCGGCGCGGAGCCCCGCGCGGCGGGCCGCTTCCCTTCGGGCGCCCTCCCGGGCCGGGCGGCGCGCCTCGCCGGCCGGCGCAACTCGGTGGCGGTGGAACTCGGTGGCGGTGGAACGTATCGCGGCTGCGGCACGTTTGAACTGCGACGGGCGGCGTACCCGTGTGGGTGAGCCCCGGACCGGGAGAGCGGGTCAGGGCTGGCATCCTTGAAAGGTCGCCGAGACGCCCGCACCCCTTACCGTCATGGACCGAGTCAGGAGCGCTACCCCGCGTGAGCAGCACCTCGCACCCCGTCCAGGGGCCGCTGCACGCCGTGCACGTGCTGAGTACGGTGGCGGGCGCCCACGTCAACTCGCTGGCCGGCGGCCTGGTCGCCCGCGGTGTCCAGGTCACCGTGTGCGGACCCGCCGCCATTGAGGCCGACTACGGCTTCGCCGGCGCCGGTGCCCGCTTCGTCCCGCTGGCCGTCGGCCGCCACCCGGCCGCCGACGCGCCCGCGATCGGCACCCTGCGGGCGGTGTGCGCCGGCGCGGGCGTGGTGCACGCTCACGGGCTGCGCGCCGGACTGCTGGCCGCCCTCGCGCTCGGCGGGCGCCGCATCCCGCTCGTGGTCACCTGGCACGGCGGCGACGCCCCCGCCGACGACGGCCGGATGCTGCGCTGGCTGGAACGGCGGGCGCTCCGCGGCGCCACCGTGGTCCTCGGGGTCTCCTCCGACCTGGTGGACCGGGCCCGCGGCCACGGCGCCCGCGACGTCCGGCTGGCGCCCGTCGGCGTACCGCGTCCGGTCCCGGGACCGCCGCGGCCGCCGGCCGACGGAGAGCGCCGCCGGCAGAAGACCCGGGCGGAGTTCGGCGCGGTCGACCGGCCGCTGCTGCTCAGCGTCGGGCGGCTGGAACCCGGCAAGGGCTACGGCGTGCTGCTCGACGCCGCCGCCCGCTGGGCCGGCCTCGCCCCGCGACCGCTGGTCGCCATCGCCGGCGAGGGACCGGAACGCGCCGCCCTGGAACGGCGGATCGAGGCCGAACGGCTGCCGGTGCTGCTGCTCGGCCGCCGCGCCGACGTCCCCCGGCTGCTGTCCGCGGCCGACCTGGTGATCCTGCCCAGCCGCTGGGAGGCCAGGTCGCTGATCGCGCAGGAGGCACTGCACGCCGGAGTCCCCCTGGTCGCCACCGACGTCGGCGGCACCCGCGAACTCGTCGGCGACGCCGCCGTCCTGGTCCCTTACGCTGACGCCGCCGCGCTGGCCGAAGCGGTCACCGCACTGCTCGGCGACCCGGGCCGCCGTACCGCCCTCACCGCGGCCGGCCGCGCCCAGGCCGCCACTTGGGCCACCGAGGATGACACGGTGGCCCAAGTTCTCAGCGTCTACGACGAGTTGACCCAGTCCCAGACACAGACCCGATGACGCTCAGGCCCGGAACGCCCCGGCGGCGGTCAGCCGCAGCGCGGTGTCGATCAGCGGCACATGGCTGAACGCCTGCGGGAAGTTGCCCACCTGGCGCTGCCGGCGCGGGTCCCACTCCTCCGCGAGCAGGCCCAGGTCGGTGCGCAGCGCCAGCAGCTTCTCGAACAGCCGCCGCGCCTCCTCCACCCGGCCGATCATCGCCAGGTCGTCCGCCAGCCAGAACGAGCAGGCCAGGAAGGCCCCTTCGTCGCCGGGCAGCCCGTCCAGGTTCTCGTCACCGGTGGACGCCGCCGAGGTCGGGTAGCGCATCACGAAGCCGTCCTCGGTGGACAGCTCCCGCTGGATCGCCTCGATGGTGCCGATCACCCGCTTGTCGTCCGGCGGCAGGAAGCCCATCTGCGGGATCAGCAGCAGCGACGCGTCCAGCTCACGGGAGCCGTACGACTGGGTGAAGGTGTTGCGCTCCCGGTCGTAGCCCTTCTCGCACACGTCGTAGTGGATGTCCTCGCGCAGCTCCTTGAGCCGCTCCAGCGGGCCGTCCACCTCACCGGACTCGATCAGCTTCACCGTGCGGTCGACGGCCACCCACGCCATCACCTTGGAGTGCACGAAGTGGCGGCGCGGTCCGCGCACCTCCCAGATGCCCTCGTCCGGTTCGTTCCAGTGCTTCTCCAGATAGCGGATCAGCTTCAGCTGCAGGATGCTCGCGTAGTCGTTGCGGGCCAGCCCGGTCATATGGGCCAGGTGCAGCGCCTCGGTCACCTCGCCGTACACGTCCAACTGGAGCTGGTGCGCGGCCCCGTTGCCGATCCTGACCGGCGCGGAGCCCTCGTATCCGGGCAGCCAGTGCAGCTCGTTCTCGCCCAGCTCGCGCTCGCCGGCGATGCCGTACATGATCTGCAGGTTCTCCGGGTCGCCGGCCACCGCCCGCAGCAGCCACTCCCGCCAGGCGCGGGCCTCGTCCCGGTAGCCGGTGCGCAGCAGCGAGGACAGCGTGATCGCCGCGTCCCGCAGCCACGTGAAGCGGTAGTCCCAGTTACGCACTCCGCCGATGTCCTCCGGCAGGGACGTCGTGGGCGCGGCCACGATCCCGCCGGTCGGCGCGTAGGTGAGCGCTTTCAAAGTGATGAGCGAACGTACGACCGCCTCCCGGTAGGGACCGGTGTACGTACACTGCTCGACCCACTCCCGCCAGAAGTCCTCGGTGTTGGCCAGCGCCACGTCGGGCTCCGGCAGCGAGGGCTGCGGCTTGTGCGAGGGCTCCCAGCTGATGGTGAAGGACAGCCGGTCCCCGGGGGCGACGGTGAACTCCGAGTAGGTGGTCAGGTTCTCGCCGTAGGTGTCCACCTCGGTGTCCAGCCAGACCGAGTCCGGCCCGGCCACCGCCACCGTACGGTCGCCCACCTTGTGCACCCACGGCGTGACCTGCCCGTAGGCGAACCGCATCCGCAGGCTGGAGCACATCGGCACCCGGCCGCGGACCCCCTCCACGATCCGGACCAGCTGCGGCGCGCCGTCCCGGGGCGGCATGAAGTCGATCACCCGGACGGTGCCGCGGGCGGTGTCCCACTCCGACTCCAGGACGAGCGAATCGCCCCGGTACCGGCGGCGGGTGGCCGTCGGCGGCTCGGCGCCGGCGGGATGGGCGGGGCCCAGCCGCCAGAAACCGTGCTCGTCGGTGCCGAGCAGACCGGCGAACACCGCCGGAGAGTCGAACCGCGGCAGGCACAGCCAGTCGACCGTCCCGTCGTCGCAGACCAGGGCGGCGGTCTGCATATCACCGATGAGTGCGTAGTCCTCGATACGCCCGGCCACGTGCAACTCCAGTCGAACACGGCGCCGCCCCACTGGGACGGTCGGTATGGGGGAACAAGACACCTCAGGTCCGGAGCCGTTCCGGTCTGGATCTGCGGTGCGATCTGTTCTGGATCTATGACGGATCTATGACGAGCTCGGTGATCCGGAAGAGGGCAAGGGATGGTGCCGTGCCGGTCTGCTCGCTGCTCGCGCAATGCGTTCGAGCAGAATACGTCTTCGCGACGGCCGGTGTGCGCCTCTCGGCGATCTTCGCTCCGCCGGACGGGTGGACCCGGGACACCTTGCCGACAAATGAACGTAACCGTTTGCGAACACAACCCCGGTCGGGGGCGCGTCGGCGCCGCTGTGCCGCGGCACAGCATTCCCACGAGTCCCGCACACGACCGCCACAGCCCCGGCGAGCAGCGGGAAGTCCCCGCTGGCACGTGCCGTCGGGAAGGGCGGCACGGCGGCGCTGTTACCCTGGTAGCCCGTGGGCCGGTGGGTTGAACCACTGAACCGCCGCGACGGCGCTCCCAGGTACGAACGCCGTTTCGACCCTCACCTCGCGACCACGGGAGCCCTCCGTTGGCAATTGCGCCGAAACCCACCACCACCAAGCACATCTTCGTCACCGGTGGCGTGGCCTCCTCGCTCGGCAAGGGGCTCACCGCCTCCAGCCTCGGCGCCCTGCTCAAGGCGCGCGGCCTGCGGGTCACCATGCAGAAGCTCGACCCGTACCTCAACGTGGACCCGGGCACCATGAACCCGTTCCAGCACGGTGAGGTGTTCGTCACCGACGACGGCGCCGAGACCGACCTCGACATCGGCCACTACGAGCGCTTCCTGGACGTGAACCTGGCCGGCTCGGCCAACGTCACCACCGGGCAGATCTACTCCTCGGTGATCGCCAAGGAGCGGCGCGGCGAGTACCTGGGCGACACCGTGCAGGTCATCCCGCACATCACCAACGAGATCAAGTCCCGGATCCGGCGGATGGCCACCGACGACGTGGACGTGGTGATCACCGAGGTCGGCGGCACCGTCGGCGACATCGAGTCGCTGCCGTTCCTGGAGTCCGTACGGCAGGTGCGGCACGAGGTCGGCCGCGACAACGTCTTCGTGGTGCACATCTCGCTGCTGCCCTACATCGGCCCCTCCGGCGAGCTGAAGACCAAGCCCACCCAGCACTCGGTCGCCGCGCTGCGCAGCATCGGCATCCAGCCCGACGCGATCGTGCTGCGCGCCGACCGCCCGGTGCCGAACGCGATCAAACGCAAGATCTCGCTGATGTGCGACGTGGACGAGGACGCGGTGGTCGCCGCGATCGACGCGCCGTCCATCTACGACATCCCCAAGGTGCTGCACACCGAGGGCCTGGACGCGTACGTCGTCCGGCGTCTGGACCTGCCGTTCCGCGACGTGGACTGGACCCAGTGGGACGACCTGCTCCGGCGGGTCCACCAGCCCGCGCACGAGGTGACGGTCGCGCTGGTCGGCAAGTACATCGACCTGCCCGACGCCTATCTGTCGGTCACCGAGGCGCTACGGGCCGGCGGCTTCGCCAACAACGCCAAGGTGCACATCAAGTGGGTCACCTCCGACGACTGCAAGACCCCGGCGGGCGCGGCGGCGCAGCTCGCCGGCGTCGACGCGATCTGCGTGCCCGGCGGCTTCGGCGACCGCGGTGTGGAGGGCAAGGTGATGGCCGTGACCTTCGCCCGGGAGAACCGCGTCCCGCTGCTGGGCCTGTGTCTGGGCCTGCAGTGCATCGTCATCGAGGCGGCCCGCAACCTGGCCGGCATCGCCGACGCCAACTCCACCGAGTTCGACCCGGCCACCGCCCACCCGGTGATCTCCACCATGGCCGAACAGCTCGACATCGTCGACGGCAAGGGCGACCTCGGCGGCACCATGCGGCTGGGCACCTACCCCGCCAAGCTCGCCGAGGGCTCGATCGTCCGCGCGGTCTACGGCGACCAGGGCTACGTCGAGGAGCGGCACCGGCACCGCTACGAGGTCAACAACGCCTACCGGGCCGAACTGGAGAAGGTCGGCATCGTCTTCTCGGGCACCTCGCCGGACAACAAGCTGGTGGAGTACGTGGAGTACCCGCGCGAGACCCACCCCTACCTGGTCGCCACCCAGGCGCACCCCGAGCTGAAGTCGCGGCCCACCCGCCCGCACCCGCTGTTCGCCGGGCTGGTCGCGGCGGCGGTGGCGGCGCGGCAGAGCCGGTGACCGGCCCCCGCCGGCCCTCGCGACGCTCCCTGTTCGTTCCCCCGACGGATTCCGGAAGGCGCACCATGCTCCAGGACACCCCCCAGGAGTGGCAGGTCACGGCCACCTCCACGCCGTTCACCGGCAAGAAGACCGGCGTCCGCACCGACGAGGTGGTCATGCCGGGCGGCGCCACCGCCAGCCGCGACTACCAGGTCCACCCCGGTTCCGTCGCCGTCCTCGCGCTGGACGGCGACGGCCGCGTCCTGGTGATCAAGCAGTACCGGCACCCGGTCCGGCACCGGCTCTGGGAGATCCCGGCCGGACTGCTCGACGTGCCGGGCGAGAACCCGCTGCACGCGGCCCAGCGCGAGCTGTACGAGGAGGCGCACGTCAAGGCGGGCGACTGGCGGGTGCTGGTCGACGTGTACAGCTCGCCCGGCGGTTCGGACGAGGCGGTACGGATCTTCCTCGCGCGGGACGTCACCGACGCGGACGGCGAGCGGTTCGAGGCCTTCGACGAGGAGGCCGACATGGAGCACACCCGGGTCCCGCTGGCCGAACTGGTGCGCGGGGTGCTGGCCGGGGACCTGCACAACAACGCCCTGGTCTCCGGGGTGCTGGCGCTGTCCGCCGCGCTGGCCGGCGACGGGCTGGACGCGCTGCGCCCGGCGGAGGCGCCGTGGCCGGCCCGGCCGTTCACCGGGTGAGCCGTCCGGCCCGCCGGCGGAGGGGACCGGTTCACGGTGCGGGCCGCGCGGTTCGCCGGGGAAGGCGGCCGGAGCGCCGGGCGGGTCGCCGCCGGGCTGCCGCGCGTGCGGCGGCCGGCGTCCTACGCGGCGGCGGCGCGGGTCGGCCACCGCGGGGACATTGCGCTTGCGACGGTCCGGCCACCGCGCGCGGCGCCCGGCGGACCGCGCGCGGCGCCCCGACCACCGCGTGCGGAACCGGCACCCGTCCGGAAACCGGGATGTTGATGATCCGATGGAGTGATCATTGACCCCGTCGGCCGCGTCGGCCCCGGGGGTGGGGGGCGCCGGGTGAACTAGGCTCTGCGCACGCCCTCACGCAGGTGGGGCGGCGACGACCACCCCACCCAGCCGGGAGCGTGCCCGTGACGGACCAGGCGCTCGATCCGCCTCCGGCGCCGGCCGGCGACGCACCGGCCGGCCCGCCCGCAGCGCGGCCGGCCCCTTCCGGCCCGGCGCCCGCGCCCGCGGCGCACCCCCTGCTGCCGGGCTCCCTTCCCCCCGGCGCCCCCCGCTTCGTCGGCCGCGACCGGGAGCTGGCCGAACTGCGCGCCGAGATCACCCGCCCCGGCCTCGGCGCGGACCGCCACCAGCACGGCGAGCGCGCCCGGGTCCTGCTCGTGGTGGGCCGCCCCGGCGTCGGCAGGACCGCCGTCGCCCTCCACCTCGCCCGGCAGCTGGCTCCCCGCTACCCGGACGGCCGGATCTTCCTCCGCCTCACCGACGACGACGGCAACCCGGTCCCGGCGGCCCGGACCGTACAGGCGCTGCTGCGGGCCCTCGCGGCGCGCGGAGCCCGCCCCGGCCCGGACGGGGCCGTCCGGGCCGGCGGTGCGGCGGAGCCGGACGCCGCCGCGCTCCGGAAGGCGTTCGCCGGGCGCCGGATACTGCTGGTGCTGGACGACGTGGTGCACGCGGGACAGCTCGACGGGGTGCTGCCCGAGGCCGCGGGGAGCCTGGTGGTGGCCACCTCCGGCGGTCCGCTGGCCGGGGTGCCCGATGTCCGGCCGAGCACGCTGGGCGGGCTGGACGAGGCGTCGGCGGTCGCGCTGCTCGGGCACGCGGTGGGCGGGACCCGGATCACCAATGATCCCCGGGGCGCCGAGTCGCTGGCGCAGGAGGCGGCGGGGCATCCGACCGCGCTCCGCCTGGTGGGCGCGTGGCTCGCCGCCCGGCCGCGGCTGTCCCTGTCCGAGGCCGCCGCGCGGCTGCGGTCCGCGTCCGACAGGGTCTTCCCGGCCGCACGGGCCGTCGACGGCCTGGCGCCGCCGGACCTGGTGGCGAAGGACACCGCCGAGGGGCCCGCGCGCCTGGCCGGGGGCCGGCCGGCTTTTGGACAGCGGCCGGCCCAGGGCAGGACCGGCGGGCCGCTGCCGGCCGCCGGCCGGGCCCCGGACGCCGTGTCCCCGCAAGCCGTCGCCAGGGTCAGGGCCGGCGCCCCCGCGCCCGGCGCGGCCGGGCCCGCCGCTGCCGCTCGCGGTGCCGCCAAGGGCCGAGCGGTCTTCCCTTCCGCCGCCGACACGGTGGACGCCGCCGACCTGCGGTCGGCCGCGACCCCGCGTGAGCTCGTCCGGGCCTTCCGGCTGGTGTACGAAGCGCTGCCGGACACCGCCGCCCGGATACTGCGGCTGCTGGCGGTCGCCCCCGCGGGCCTGGTGGACGCCCAGTCCGCCTCCGCGCTGGCCGGCTGCTCCGTCCCGGCCGCGCAGAGCACACTGGACGACTTCGTGACGGGCGGTCTGCTCACCGGCGTGCCCGAGGAGGGGCGCTACCGGCTTCCCGGCTGCCTGGAGCCGCTGCTGTGGGGACTGGTGGAAAGCCGGGACCGCCCCGAGGACGTACGGCTGGCGCGGGCCAGGATGCTGGAGCGGACGGTACGCCTGCTGGCGTCGTGCCGGACCGCGCTGGGCGGCGAGGAGCCGGCCGACGGACTGCCCCGCACCCTGCGCTTCGCGTCGCCCGCGGTCGCGGCCGGCTGGCTGGCCTCCCGGCTGCCCGGCCTGATGGCCGCCGCGCGGCTGGCGGTGGCCGACGGCGAGCTCGACACGCTGGCCCGCCGCCTGCTGGCCGGCCTGGTCCGGGCGCTCGCCGCGGCCCCCGCGGCGCTCCCGGCGTCCGCCGAACGGTATGAACTGCACCACCTGGTCCTGGGCGTCGCCGAGCGCCGCGGCCTGCACCGGGAGAAGGCCGCCGCGCTGATCAACCTGGCCGACCTGGACGCCGAGGCCGGGCGGCCCTGGGACGCGGCGGACAAGTACCGGCGGGCGCTGGACGCGGCGCGGGCCGGCGGCGACACCGAGGCCGAGGGCCGGGTCCTGGAAGCGCTCGGCGCCACCTACCTCGCCCAGCAGGACCTGCCGCGCGCCTGCGACTGGTTCGGCCGCGCGCTGGCCCTGCGGCAGGCCCGCGGCGAACTGCCGCACCAGGCAAGGCTGCACGCCAGGATCGGCGCGGTGCTGACGTACCTGGGCCGCTACGGGCCCGCGCTGCGCGAGTGGCGCGCCGCGGTCGGCGTCCACCGGCGGCTCGCCGACCTGCCCGCGCAGGCCCGCGCGCTGGCCGAGGTGGCCCATGTCCAGGAGTACGCCGGCCATCCCGAGGACGCGCTGCGCACCTGCCGTGACGCACTGTACTGGGCCCGGCGGGCCGGCGAGCGGCGGCTGGAGGCGGCGGTGCTGCTGCGGCTGGCCGACGCGCTCGACCGGCTCGGCGACCCGGGCGGCGCCGAGCTCCAACGCGCCGCCGCCCGGCGGCTGTTGCGTCCTGGCGAGGCCCCGGTCCTCTGAGCCGGGCCCGACGACCCCGGCCCGGTCCACCGCCAGCCTACGAAACTGCCAATGCCTCCGGCCGACCCCACCACTTTGTAAGGTTCGACAGCTTCTCTTCCTTCACTAGACTGGCGCGGTCGCACACGACGCGGCAGTCATCCCAGAGTGCAAGGACCGTGATCGACGTGAAGGTGGGCATCCCCCGCGAGGTCAAGAACAACGAGTTCCGCGTGGCCGTCACCCCGGCCGGCGTGCACGAGCTCGTCCGCAACGGACACCAGGTCGTCGTCGAGCAGGGCGCGGGCACGGGCTCCTCCATCCCCGACGAGGAGTACACCGGCGCCGGCGCCGCCATACTCCCCACCGCCGACCAGGTGTGGGCCGAGGCCGACCTGCTGCTGAAGGTCAAGGAACCGGTCGCCGCCGAGTACCACCGGCTGCGCAAGGGGCAGACCCTGTTCACGTACCTGCACCTGGCCGCCTCCCGTGAGTGCACCGACGCGCTGCTGGAGTCCGGCACCACCGCGATCGCCTACGAGACGGTCGAGCTCGCGGGCCGCCGGCTGCCGCTGCTGGCCCCGATGTCCGAAGTGGCCGGCCGGCTCGCCCCGCAGGTCGGCGCCTACCATCTGATGCGCTCGGCCGGCGGCCGCGGCGTACTGCCCGGCGGTGTGCCCGGCGTCCAGTCCGGCCGGGCCGTCGTCATCGGCGCCGGCGTCTCCGGCTGGCACGCCACCACCATCGCGCTCGGCCTCGGCTTCCACGTCACGCTGCTCGACCGGGACGTGGACAAACTCCGCGAGGCGGACAAGGTGTTCGGCAACCGCGTGCAGACCGTCGCCTCCAACGCCTATGCGCTGGAGCAGGCCGTACTGGAGGCCGACCTGGTGGTGGGCGCGGTGCTCATCCCCGGTGCGAAGGCGCCCAAGCTCGTCACCAATGAACTGGTGTCACGTATGAAGCCGGGTTCGGTACTTGTCGACATCGCCATCGACCAGGGCGGCTGCTTCGAGGACTCCCGGCCCACCACGCACGCCGAACCGACCTTCACCGTCCACGAGTCGGTGTTCTACTGTGTGGCCAACATGCCCGGCGCGGTGCCCAACACCTCCACCTACGCGCTGACCAACGCCACGCTGCCGTACGTCGTCGAGCTGGCCGACCGCGGCTGGCGCGAGGCGCTGCGCCGGGACGCGGCGCTCGCCCTCGGCCTCAACGCCCATGAGGGGCAGGTCGTCTACGGTCCGGTGGCCGAGGCGCACGGCCTGGACGCCATCGACCTGGCCGCCCTGCTGGGCTGATCCCGGCACTGGGTGCCAACTTCGCACAAGCGGCCGGGTCTTGGCAGTCAGGACCCGGCCGTCGGCGTGGTTACGCCCTTGACAGCCGGGTGTTCGGTTGCCGACACATCATGCCGTGTCCGGCGGATTGTGTTGCTGCGGACCACCGACACGCCATAGAGTCGCGAAACGTCGGCTGTAGTCACGCTGACCTGTCGAGAAGTTTCCTGGTCACCAAGGAGGTAAGACGACTTGTGAATGAGTCGACATTTGCTCCGGGGGGTGGTCAGCCAGGAATGACCGTCGGTTCGGTCGCGGTCCGCACGTTCGAGTCCCGTCGGCCTGAGATGAGTACGGAGCCGCGGGCCGCTCGCACCATGGGACCCTACGACAACGACCCCGACCTGCAGGACGGTCAGTTCTACGACCCGGACGCGGAGTACGAGCCCGATCCCGAGTACGCCGCCACCCTCGCCCCGGACGCCGCGCGGCAGCGCCGCGAGCGGGTCGGACCCACCGGCCGCCCACTGCCCTACTTCCCGATCCCGAACCCGCTGACCGACCATGGACCGGCGAAGATCGTCGCGATGTGCAACCAGAAGGGCGGGGTCGGCAAGACCACCTCGACCATCAACCTGGGCGCCGCGCTCGCCGAATACGGCCGCCGGGTGCTGCTGGTCGACTTCGACCCGCAGGGCGCCCTGTCGGTCGGCCTCGGGGTCAACCCGATGGAACTGGACATCACGGTCTACAACCTGCTGATGGAACGCGGGCTGGCGGCGGACGAGGTGCTGCTCAAGACCGCGGTGCCCGGCATGGACCTGCTGCCCAGCAACATCGACCTGTCGGCCGCCGAGGTGCAGCTGGTCAGCGAGGTGGCCCGGGAGTCCGCGCTGGCCCGCGCGCTCAAGCCGCTGCTGCCCGACTACGACTACGTCGTCATCGACTGCCAGCCCTCGCTCGGTTTGCTCACGGTCAACGCGCTGACCGCCGCGCACTCCGTGATCGTGCCGCTGGAGTGCGAGTTCTTCGCGCTGCGCGGGGTCGCGCTGCTCACCGAGACCATCGCGAAGGTCCGCGAGCGGCTCAACCCGGAGCTCGAACTCGACGGCATCCTCGCCACCATGTACGACTCGCGGACCGTGCACAGCCGCGAGGTGCTGGCCCGCGTCGTGGAGGCGTTCGACGAGAACGTCTTCCACACCGTCATCGGCCGCACCGTGCGGTTCCCCGAGACGACTGTGGCCGGCGAGCCGATCACCACCTACGCCTCCAACTCCGTCGGTGCCGCGGCCTATCGGCAGCTCGCCAGGGAGGTGCTCGCCCGGTGCCACGCCGAGTGAGCCTGCCGGGCGCCGACGAGCTGTTCCGCACCACCGGGGGCGCGGCGCTCCAGGCCCCGCAGCCGCGGCAGCACAACGGCGCCGAGACGCAGTCCGGCCGGCCCCCGGAAGGCGGCGACGGGGGGCAGCGGCAGGACCGGCCGCAGGACGGCGAGGCCGGCCCGCGGCCCGGCGCGCCGGACCGCGACAGCGCGGAGTACACCGGCCCCGGCGTTCCCCCCGGTCCGCGCCGGCCGATCACCGCCGAGCGGGCCGGCATCCCGTCCGCGGCGGCCGGCGCCGTCGCGACCGCCACCGTCAGCCCCCAGCTCCCGCCGCCCGCCCAGAACCCCGGCCCGGTCCCGCCCCCCGCCAGCGCGGGCGCCCAGCCCCCCGCCGGAGGCCGCCGCAAGTCGTCCCGGCAGAACCGCCGCCCCAGCGGACGTGAGCGCCACGACGAGAAGATCACCGTCTACGTCTCCGCCGAGGAGTTGATGGACCTGGAGCACGCCCGCCTCGTACTGCGCGGCGAGCACGGCCTGGCCATCGACCGCGGCCGGATCGTCCGCGAGGCCGTCGCCGTCGTCCTCGCCGACCTGGAGTCACGCGGCGACGCCAGCATCCTCGTCCGCCGGCTGCGCGGTCGCTGAGGACGGCGCCGCGGAGCGGACCGCCTGAGGTCGTGGCCACGCGCGGGCGCGGGGACACCCCGGCGCCGGACCCGGGCGGGATAGCCTGCCGTCCTGACCTCCCCGCACCTTGGACCTCGATGCCCAGTACCCCCGACGGCCCCGGCCGCACCGAACGCTTCCGCCGCAGCCTCGGGCGCGGCGGCGCCGTCCCCGCGGCCGAAGCGGCACCCGCCGGGGCCGCCCGGGACCCGGCAGCGCAGGCCCCGCCCTCCGAGCCCGCACCCGGGCCGGCCACCGCGCCCGCACCCGAGCCGGCACCGGCGCCCGACGATCCGACCGGACCGGCTCCGCCGGCCGAGCCCGCGGCCGGATCCCCGGCCGGACTCCGGGTCGAAGCCGAAGCGGAGGCCGGAACCGGCCCCCCGGCCGGACCGGCGGACGCGGCGGATCCCGCGGCCGGGAGCGGCCGGTTCACCGTGCGGCTGATCAACTTCGAGGGCCCGTTCGACCTGCTGCTCCAGCTGATCTCCCAACACAAGCTGGACGTCACCGAGGTCGCGCTGTCCAAGGTCACCAACGAGTTCATGGCGTACCTCCACGCCATGGGCCCGGACTGGGACCTCGACCAGACCACCGAGTTCCTGGTGGTGGCCGCCACCCTGCTCGACCTCAAGGCGGCCCGGCTGCTGCCGTCCGCCGACGTGGAGGACGAAGCCGACCTCGCCCTGTTGGAGGCCCGCGACCTGCTCTTCGCGCGGCTGCTCCAGTACCGGGCGTACAAACGGATCGCCGCGATCTTCGCCGAACGGCTGGAGCAGGAGGCCCTGCGCCACCCGCGTACCGTCGGCCTGGAACCGCAGCACGCCGAGCTGCTGCCCGAAGTGGTGCTCAGTATCGGACCCGAGCGGTTCGCGCGGCTCGCGGTCAAGGCGATGCAGCCCAAGCCCCGACCGCAGGTCTACGTCGACCACATCCACGCGCCGCTGGTGAGCGTGCGGGAACAGGCCGAGCACGTGATCGCGCTGCTGCGCGAGCTGGGCGCGGCGAGCTTCCTGGAACTGACCCGGGACGCCCCCGACACCCTGACCGTCGTCGCCCGCTTCCTGGCGCTGCTCGAACTCTACCGGGAAAAGGCGGTCACCCTCGACCAGGAGGAGGCGCTCGGCGACCTCCGGGTCCGCTGGACCGCCGCCGCCGGGGAGGCCGCAGGACCGCTGGTCACCGACGAATTCGACCGGCCGCCCGCCGTACCGGGCGAGTCCGGCGGGAAGAACGCGGCGCAGCCCGCCGGGAAAGGAGAACAGCGATGACCGAGGTGGCCGATCCGGCGGAAGTCGCCGCCGCCGAACTGGAACCCGGCGACCAGGAGGGCGCGGCCCCGGCCCCGGTCGGGCTGCTCGCCGCCGCCGTCGCCGGACTGGCGCTGAAGCCCGCGCTGGAGGCGGTGCTGATGGTCGTCGACGAACCCGCGACCGCCGAGCACCTGGCGAAGACACTGGACCGCCCGCGCCGCAGCGTCACCAAGGCGCTGCGCGAGCTGTCCGACGACTACACCCGCGAGGGCCGCGGCTTCGACCTGCGGCTGGTGGCCGGCGGCTGGCGCTTCTACACCCGCCCCGCGTTCGCGCCCGCGGTGGAGAAGTTCGTCCTCGACGGCCAGCACGCCCGCCTCACCCAGGCCGCGTTGGAGACTCTGGCGGTCGTCGCGTACCGTCAACCGGTCAGCCGCTCCCGGGTCTCGGCGGTGCGCGGGGTGAACTGCGACGGGGTGATGCGCACCCTCCTCCAGCGCGGGCTGGTGGCCGAAGGTGGGACGGAACCCGAGACAGGTGCGATCCTGTACAGGACGACCGACTACTTCCTGGAACGTATGGGCCTGCGCAGCCTCGACGAGCTGCCCGAGCTCGCCCCGTTCCTGCCGGAGGCCGACGCGGTCGAGGCCGAGTCCCAGGAGGGGCTTCCGTCCTTCGACCCGGACGCCCCGGACGAGACAGTGACCACCTCGATTACGGAAACTTGATGCGAAGCAGCGACAGGAACAGCGGCGGCGGCCGGAACTCCCGCGACGGCGGCAGCGGCGGCAGCGGCGGCACCGGCGGCTCCGACCGGCGCGGGAGCCAGGGCCGCGGCCAGAACCAGAGCCGCGGCCGGGATCAGGCCCGCGGCCAGGGCCCCGGGCAGCGGGCCGGCCAGGGCACGGGCGCCGGCACCGGCCAGGAGCGCCCGAGCCGGCCGCGCCCGGAGGAGCGCCGCTACGACGTCGGCACCACCGGCCAGTCCGGCGCGAACAAGCCCGGCGGCATGCCCCGCACCAAGACCGAGGGCCAGCCCGGCAACCGCGGCAAGCGCGGCGGCAGGTCCCTGCCGGCCCGCCCCCGCGAACTCGACGCCCAGATCGAGGAGCGCAACCGCGAGCGGCACAGCAAGCCGAAGCCGAACCTGCCCAAGACCTTCCCCGGCGCCGAGCAGGAGGGCGAGCGGCTGCAGAAGGTGCTGGCCAGGGCCGGCATGGGCTCGCGCCGCGCCTGCGAGGAACTGATCGAGCAGCGCCGGGTCGAGGTCAACGGGAAGGTCGTCACCGAGCAGGGCCTGCGGGTGGACACCGACCACGACGAGGTCAAGGTCGACGGGCTGACCGTGGCCACCCAGACCTACCTGTTCTTCGCGCTGAACAAGCCGGCCGGTGTCGTCTCCACTATGGAGGACCCCGACGGCCGCCAGTGCCTCGGCGACTACGTCACCAACCGCGAGACCCGGCTCTTCCACGTCGGGCGGCTGGACACCGAGACCGAGGGCCTGATCCTGCTCACCAACCACGGCGAGCTGGCGCACCGGCTCACCCACCCGCGGTACGGCGTGCAGAAGACGTATCTGGCCGCGATCCAGGGCCCGTTGCCCCGGGACCTGGGCAAGCAGCTCAAGTCCGGCATCGAGCTGGAGGACGGCTGGGCGCGCGCCGACCACTTCCGCATCGTGCAGAACACCGGCAAGAACTACCTGGTCGAGGTCACCCTGCACGAGGGCCGCAAGCACATCGTGCGGCGCATGCTGTCCGAAGCCGGCTTCCCGGTCGACAAACTCGTCCGCACCAGCTTCGGCCCGATCCCGCTAGGCGACCAGAAGTCCGGCTGGCTGCGGCGGCTGACCAACACCGAGGTCGGCATGCTGATGCGCGAGGTCGACCTCTAACCGCTGGAGACGGGGAGTGCGGCGGAGGCGCGGCGGACGCGCAGCAGGAAGTCCTCGACCCGGGCGTGGTCCGGCTCGGCCGGCAGCGGGCTACGGGCCAGGGCCGTGTCGCACTCCTCGTGGAGGGCCCGGCTCCAGGCCCGCACCTCCTCCCAGGAGAACTCCCCGCGCCGCACCGCGAGCAGCCGGTCGCGGTGCTCGCCCACGTCGATGTCCAGCCGGCCGGTGCGCAGCAGGTCGCGGCAGCTGATCATGAGCCGCAGCAAATGGACCGCGTGCTTCCAGCGGGGCTCGCCGCGGTGCCGCAGATCGGCCTCCAGCCGGGCCAGCTGCTGGGCGGCGTACCCGCGGAAGGCGGCGTCGGCCCGGCGGGACAGGAAGGCGCCGCGCAGGTCCAGCAGCTCGCGGCCGGTCGGGTCGGCGTGCTCGACCAGCGGGGAGTGCAGGCACTCCAGCAGGCCGGGGTTGGCCCGCAGCGCCAGTGAGCAGAAGCGCTCCACCTCCCAGGAGAACTGCTCGTCCAGTGGTCCCGAGACATGTGTCGGTGGCTTCTCGAACCGCCAGAACAGCGGTGTCGGCGCCACGTACACCCCGCGCCGGTCGGTGTCGCTCGCGTCCGTGGCCAGTCCGAAGGCCCGGGAACCCATGACGCAGGCGTAGACCGTGTGATCCCTGACAAGGGCGTGGCCCAGCGAGCCCGGCGAGTCGCGCATGACGGCGATTATCGTCACACCGCATCACCGGGCGCCGGGATTTCCCTGCTTCAGGGGGTGCGGGGGGCCGCTCGCGGGAGCGACGGGTCCGGTGGGGCGCCCGGGGGCCCGGGGAGCGGCAACAGGGCCGCCGGGCCGTCGGCGGGGGCGGGCGCCGGCCGGCTTGCGGGGCGGCGCCCGGTCACACGGCCGCCGACCGCACACGGAGGCCGCCGCCGTCTCGCCCTGCGGGCCCCGGCCCGGTGCACCGCGGCGTTTCACTACCCTGGGGCGTCAGACACCGGTGCGGTCCCCGTCCCGGTGCGACCCGCTCAGTGAGGACCGCCAAGGTGAGGACCGCGCTCGTCATCGGAACCGGGCTGATGGGCACCTCAGCGGCCCTCGCGCTCACCGCCCGCGGCATCGACGTGCACCTGACCGACCGCGACGAGTCCGCCGCCCGTACCGCCGCCGCCCTCGGCGCCGGCACCGCGGGCAGCCCCGCGGAACCCGTCGACCTGGTGATCGTCGCGGTGCCGCCGGCCCACGTCGCCGCCACCCTCGCCGACGCCGTCGCCCGCGGCCTGGGCCGCGGCTACCTGGACGTGGCCAGCGTCAAGGGCGGTCCGCGGCGCGACCTGGAAGCCCTCGGCTGCGACCTCAGCCACTACCTCGGCACCCACCCGATGGCCGGCCGGGAGCGCTCCGGCCCGCTGGCCGCCACCGCCGACCTCTTCGAGGGCCGCCCCTGGGTGCTCACCCCCACCGCGGCCACCGACACCGAGGTGCTCAACCTCGCACTGGAACTGGTCGCCCTGTGCCGAGCCGTCCCCGTGGTGATGGACGCCGACGCGCACGACCGGGCGGTCGCCCTCGTCTCGCACACCCCGCAGCTGGTCTCCAGCATGGTCGCCGCCCGGCTGGAGCACGCCGAGGAGGCCGCCGTACGGCTCTGCGGGCAGGGCATCCTCGATGTCACCAGAATCGCCGGGTCGCAGCCCGGCATGTGGATGGACATCCTCGCAGCCAACCCCGGCCCGGTCGCCGACGTGCTCGCCGACCTCGCCGCCGACCTCACCGAGACCGTCAGCGCGCTGCGCGCCCTGCAGAGCGCCGACGACGACAAGCGGCGGGCCGGCGCGGCCGGCATCGAGGACCTCCTGCGGCGCGGAAACAGCGGCCGTGCCAAGGTCCCCGGCAAGCACGGCACCGCCGCCACGTCCTACGAGGTCCTCGCCGTCCTCATCGGCGACCAGCCCGGCGAGCTCGCCCGGCTGTTCGCCGACGCCGGCGCGGCCGGCGTCAACATCGAGGACGTCCGGATCGAGCACTCGACCGGCCAGCAGGCGGGCCTGGTCCAGCTCATGGTCGAGCCGCGGACGGCTCCGCGGCTGGCGGCGGAACTGCGGCGGCGCGGCTGGGCGCTGCGGAAGTAGCGCAGGCGGGGGAAGCGGCGCAAGCGGCGGGGAAAGCGGGGGAGGCGGGGGAAGCGGACGTCGCGCGGGCAGCCGGGGCGCACGGCCGGCGCTCCGCCGACAGAGCGCGTCCGCGCCGCCGTGCGCGGGCCCTGTGAAGGATCGGACAGGATGCGAAAACCCGTGGCACGGCGTCCCCCGCACGGCCGGTAACCTTGAGGGATGGCAGCCGGTCCGCGCCGGGTAGGCCAGCCCCCCGAACGACGTGCACGAGGAAGGTCCAGCCCTGTGGAGAATCCGGTGAGTCCGGCGCACCCGGTGATCGTCGCCATCGACGGCCCCTCCGGCACGGGTAAGTCCAGCACGTCCAGGGCGGTCGCCGTCAGGCTCGGGCTGAGCTACCTTGACACCGGCGCCCAGTACCGGGCGATCACCTGGTGGATGCTCAGCAACGGCGTCGACGTGAACGACCCGGTGGCGGTGGCCGACGCCGTCGACAAGCCGTCCATCGTCTCCGGCACCGACCCCGGCGGCCCCGCGATCAGCGTGGACGGCCTCGACGCCTCCGGCCCGATCCGCTCGCAGGAGGTCACCGACGCGGTCAGCGCGGTCAGCGCGGTGCCCGAGGTACGGGCCAGGCTGGTCGCCTACCAGCGCGCGACGGCCGCCGCCGCGCCGGCCGGGATCGTCGTGGAGGGCCGCGACATCGGCACCACGGTCCTGCCCGCCGCGACCGTCAAGATCTTCCTCACCGCCTCCGCCGAGGCCCGCGCGGCCCGCCGCAGCGGCGAGCTGAACGGCGCGCTCAGCGTCGCCGCCACCCAGGCCGCGCTGATCCGGCGGGACGCCGCCGACTCCGGCCGCACGACCTCCCCGCTGGCCAAGGCCGACGACGCGATCGAGGTCGACACCACCGAGCTCGGCCTGGAGCAGGTCGTCGAGCGGGTCGTGACGCTGGTCGAGGAGAAGCGGGCGGCCCGGTGACCTCTCTGCTCGCCCCGCCGCCCGGCCCGCGCGGCGCGGCCGTCGCCCGCGGCATCGGCATCGGCCTGATGAACGGCCTGTGGCGGCCCCGGGTGCTCGGCGCCTGGCGGGTCCCCGGCCAGGGCCCGGTCATCCTGGCCGGCAACCACAGCCACAACGTCGACGGCCCGATGCTGATCGGCACCACCCCGCGTCCGATCCACTTCCTGGTCAAGAAGCAGGCGTTCGTCGGCCCGCTCGACCCGTTCCTGCGCTCGATCGGCCAGATCGAGATCGACCGGGAGAGCGTGGACCGCACCGCCATCGCCAACGCGCTGGGCGTCCTGGAGCGCGGCGGCGTCCTCGGCATATTCCCCGAGGGCACCCGCGGCGACGGCGACTTCGCCCGACTGCGGGCCGGCCTGGCGTATTTCGCGGTGCGCTCCGGCGCGCCCGTCGTCCCGGTGGCCGTGCTCGGCAGCGCCCGCAGGGGCCGGGTGGTCGGCGCGCTGCCCCCGCTGGGGGCCCGTATCGACGTCGTCTTCGGCGAGCCCTTCGAGGCGGGCGACGGCAGCGGGCGGCGGACCCGCAGCGCGCTGGACGCCGCCACCGTACGCATCCAGGAGCGGCTGACCGCCCACCTGGCCGAGGCGAAGCGGGCCACCGGCCGCTGAACCGCTGAACCCTCCGGCCGCCGCACCACGGCGGTTGCCGAACCCCTCCGGCCGCCGCACCACGGCGGTTGCCGAACCCCACCGGCCGCCGCACCACGGCGGTCGCCGAACCCCACCGGCCGCCGTGGAACCGCGGAACCGGACCGGTCGCCGCCACCCTGATCGCGGCTGCCACCACTGTCGAACGACGGAGAGACCTCATGGACCAGCACGACGAGCACGGCGGCATCGGCGCCCTCGACGACGCCGAATACGCCGAGTTCATGGAGCTCGCCGCGGAAGAGGGCCTCGACCTGGACGAGGTGGCCGGCGACCTCGCCGAGGCGAACCGGGGACCGCTGCCGGTGCTGGCCGTCGTCGGCCGGCCGAACGTCGGCAAGTCGACCCTGGTGAACCGGATCATCGGCCGCCGCGAGGCCGTCGTGGAGGACCGCCCCGGTGTCACCCGCGACCGGGTGACGTACGAGGCCAACTGGAACGGCCGCCGCTTCAAGATCGTGGACACCGGCGGCTGGGAGCAGGACGTCCTCGGCATCGACGCCTCGGTTGCCGCGCAGGCCGAGTTCGCCATCGACGCCGCCGACGCGGTGGTCTTCGTGGTGGACTCCACGGTCGGCGCCACCGACACCGACCAGGCCGTGGTCAGGCTGCTTCGCCGGGCCGGCAAGCCCGTCGTGCTGGCGGCCAACAAGGTGGACGGCCCCGCGGGCGAGGCGGACGCCGCCGCGCTGTGGAACCTCGGCCTCGGTGAGCCCTACCCGGTCTCCTCGCTGCACGGCCGCGGCACCGGCGACCTGCTGGACGCCGTCATCGAGGCGCTGCCCGAGGCGCCGGCGATGACCTTCGGCGAGGTGACCGGCGGCCCGCGCCGTATCGCGCTGATCGGCCGTCCCAACGTCGGCAAGTCGTCCCTGCTGAACAGGGTCGCCGGCCAGGAGCGGGTGGTGGTCGACAAGGTGGCCGGCACCACCCGGGACCCGGTGGACGAGCTGATCGAACTCGGCGGCGTCACCTGGAAGTTCATCGACACCGCGGGCATCCGCCGCCGCGTGCACCTGGCCGAGGGCGCCGACTACTACGCCTCGCTGCGAACCGCGGCGGCGCTGGAGAAGGCGGAGGTCGCGGTCATCCTGATCGACGGCAGCGAGACGCTGGCCGAGCAGGACACCCGGATCATCACCATGGCCGTCGAGGCGGGCCGGGCGGTGGTCATCGCCTACAACAAGTGGGACCTGCTCGACGAGGAGCGCCGCTACTACCTGGAGCGGGAGATCGAGCGCGATCTGGTCCAGGTGCAGTGGGCCCCCCGGGTCAACGTCTCCGCCCGTACGGGCCGGCACATGGAGAAGCTGGTACCGGCCATCGAGACCGCGCTGGAGGGCTGGGAGACCCGGGTGCCCACCGGGCGGCTCAACGCCTTCCTCGGCGAACTGGTCGCCGGCCACCCGCACCCGATCCGCGGCGGCAAGCAGCCCCGCATCCTGTTCGGCACCCAGGCGGGCACCAGGCCGCCCCGGTTCGTGCTCTTCGCCTCGGGGTTCCTGGAGGCCGGCTACCGGCGCTTTGTGGAGCGCCGACTGCGCGAGGAGTTCGGCTTCGCGGGCACCCCGATCCAGGTGTCGGTGCGGGTGCGGGAGAAGCGCGGCCGCAAGAAGTAGCCCCGGCGCGGCGACCGCTCAGTGCATCCGGTTGTCGCCCCGGCCCGGCGGCAGGGCCGGCTGGCCGTTGTCACTGCGGTGCCGGCCGCCGGCGCCGAACGGCTGGTAATCGGTGTACCAGGCGGCGAAGCCGTTGAAGTCCAGCTGCTCCTCGCCCGTGCGGTCGCCCGGCAGCGAGCGGAAGAGCCGGCGGTACTCCGCGTACAGCGCGTCGTAGATCGGGGTGCCACTGCCTCCCGCGGAGTCCTGCGCGGTGCGCATGGAGGGGATGTAGCGCTGGTGGGGGGCGCGGGCGGAGGCGTCAAAGGTGTGCACGTATCAGCCAACGAGGACGGATGGCCCGGGATGCGGGCCGTTCGGTTGAATTGCGCGGTTTCGACCCGGTCGACGCAGTGCGGGCAGGGCGGGGGCGCGTACGCCATGCCGTACGCGCCCCCGCCCTGCCCCGAACCGCCCGGTCGGCCGTCCCGGGGTCAGGTGCCCGCCAGCGGCATGGTGGCCGCCACCAGCCGGCCGCGTGAGGAGGCCCGCGCCAGCGCGTCCCGCATCAGGTCCTCGCGCGGCTGCCGGCCGATCGAGCCGGCCGGGCCCGCGTACACGTACACCTCGTTGCTGCGGCTGACCGCGGCCCGCCAGCCGTCGCTGACCTGGAGCGGCTGGTGCGCCTGCCACCACGCGGTGGCCGGGCCGCCGCCCGCCCCCGGCTGGAGCACCGCGTGCAGCTTGCCCATGGCCAGCAGCACCGACCAGCCGGGCAGCGGCGAGGGCCGTCCGTCCAGATCCAGCTGCGGTACGAAGCCCTGCTCGATCAGCAGCGGCAGGAAGTCGTCACCGCCGCCGTCGGCTCCCACCCGGGCGACCGGGCCGGTCGGCTCGACCACGAGCGCGGGACGCAGCTGGTCCTCGACGATGATCAGCCCGCAGGTGATGCCGAGCACGGCCTGCCGGGGGCCGGCCTCGGTGGCCGGGGCGGGCCCGCCGGCGCCGCCGTGCGGCTCCGGGACGCCGGTGCCGGCGCCGTCCACCGCGATGCTGCGCACCGCGCCCTGCAGCTGGGCCTCGCTCACCGGCACCACCTGCGAGGGGATGCAGGCCGCGTGGGCGAAGGCCAGTACCGCGGTCTCGTCGCCCACGAAGAGCACGGTGCTGGTCGGCTCCTGGCCGGTGTCGCCGGGCGTGCGGCAGGAGGTGCAGTCGTAGGTGCCCGGCGCGTTCTCACCGGTGAGGAGCCGCTGGGTCTCCTCCTCGCCGATCTCGGCTCGTACCTCGTCACTCACGTCGAGCAGGGGCGCCACGGGAGTCTCCTTGAAGTGCGGTGCTGCGGTCACTGAGTGACAACGGCCGGTCTGTGGCAGGAGTCACGGTTTGTGGCGTATCTCATTCCGCCGGCCGTCGCGGTCGGTGACAATTCCGTTCATTCCCTCACCGTACGTCGAACGAGCGTCTGGAGGGCGCGAGTTGTCGCTGTGAGGTGACTCACGGTCAGCGTCCGGAGTGTCCGTACATACGGCGATACGCGTCCGCCAAGAGGTCTGATTCCGCCGTTCGTTACCGACGGTAAACGCCAACTGGCCTGCGCGGAAAAGGAATTGTTTGCCCCTTGGTGGCGGCACTGCCTAGATTCGCCCGCCGTGTGCAGAGTGCACCGCCCGGGTTCGGACGGGCGCCGTTCCTCCGAGGGATGCGGCGCCCGTCCTGTGCGCGACAACGGGGACCCCGGGTCCGTGGAGAGGACATCCATGGCTTCGAGTCGCAGGTACCGCCGTACCGCACTGCTCACCGGCGTCGCCGCCCTCGCCCCGCTGGCCGTGCTGGCCACCGCGGGCAGGTCGTCGGCCGCGGACGGCGCCGTCTGGGACCGTATCGCGCAGTGCGAGAGCGGTGGCGACTGGCACATCAACACCGGCAACGGCTACTACGGCGGGCTCCAGTTCTCCGCCGCCACCTGGCGGTCCTACGGCGGCGGCGCGTACGCGTCCACCGCCGACCGGGCCAGCCGCGGGGAGCAGATCGCCATAGCGACAAAGGTGCAGCACGCGAGTGGCTGGGGCGCCTGGCCGGTGTGCGCCCGCAAGGCCGGGGCCTACGGCTCGGCGCCCGCCGCGGACCAGCCGGCGGTCAAGCACCACAAGGCGGCCGCGCCCGCCGGCACCGCGAAGCCGGCCGCGCCCGCGAAGCACGCCAGGCGGAAGACCACGATCAAGGCCGCACGGCCGCGGCACACCGCGGTGCCGCGCCGCACCCGGTCCGCCGTCCGGGCCGACCGGGACGCGCGGCGCCCCGCACTGGCCGGAGCGGTGCGCGGCACGGCCGTCCACGCGGGGGTGGCGCTCCCGTCGTGGTGGCCGGCCTGGTGACGCCTGCCCGGTGGCCGTGCCTGTTTGGTGACCGCGTTCGCTCAGTGACCGCGTCGGGTCCGTGGCCGCGTCCGCCCGGGGGCGTGTCCGGCAGGTGAACCGCCCTGCGGGTGGGCCCCGCCTGATGGGCGGCCGGCGTCGCCGGGCGGCCGGGGCGGCCTCCCGGTCCGCCGCTCGATCGGACAATCGGATGAACTGCCCCGCCTGGGTGTGGTCCACCCGGGTGGGGCACGCGCCACGCGGGCCGCGTTGCCGCCGGGGCCGGGCGGGGGCCTGCTTAGCGTGGCCCGATGACCGAACCATCGAACTATCGTCATAGCGACACGGTCGGTAATCGCGCCACGGAGAACCGTACGACGGGTGCCGACGCGAGGGGTGCCGGTACGACCGGTGCCGGTACGACGGGTCTGGGCGGCGCCGACGGCGCCGGTACCCGTACGACGAGGGACGGCCAGGTGCCGGCCGCCGGCGGTCCCGCGGGCGCCGCGCCCGGCGGCGTCGGCCCGTCAGCCGCTCCTTCGGGGGTCCCGACGGACGCCGAGGCGGCGGGCGGGCCGGCGGCCGAGCTGGCCGGCGGGTGGCCGGCCGGCGGGTGGCCGGCCGGGGTCCGCGCCGCCGTGGCGCTCGCCGCGCTCGGCGCCGCCGCCCTGCTGCCGCTGGCGGCGCAGACCGCGCGGGCGGCCTCCCCGGAGCACGCGGCACCGGCCGCCCGGACGGTTCCGGGCGGCTTCGCGGCGTTCATCGGATCCGCGGCGCCGGGCGGACCCGCGGCACCCGCCACCGGAACGGCGCTCGCCCGGCCCGCGGCGGCGATCGCCGACCAGGCCGCCGCCGTGCCCGCGTGGACCCCGCCGGCGGCCGCGCCCGACGCCCTCCAAGGAGCCCCCGTCGCCCTCGCGCAGCCGCGGTCGGTCTGGGACGAGGTGGCGCGCTGCGAGAGCGGCGGCCGCTGGCACATCAACACCGGCAACGGCTACTACGGCGGGCTCCAGTTCTGGCAGACCACGTGGGTGGAGTTCGGCGGCCTGAAGTACGCCCCCCGCGCCGACCTCGCCACCTCCGCCGAGCAGATCGCGGTCGCCGAGGCCGTGCTGCGCGTACAGGGCTGGAGAGCCTGGCCGGCCTGCACCCGCGGCCTCACCCAGAGCGGGCACGCGCACGCCACGCACACCGCACACGCCACGCACACGGTGCGCCCCGGCGAGACCCTCTCCGGCATCGCCTACCGCTACGGCGTCAAAGGCGGCTGGTCGCGGCTCTACCGGCTGAACAAGGCGGTGATCGGCCCGAACCCGGACCGGCTGTCGGTCGGTGCCGTCCTCGCCCTGTCATGACGGCGCCGACGCACCCCTGAACCCGCCCGCCGCACCGAGGCGACGCCGCCGGGGCCGGCGCCCATCCGCGCCGGCCCCGGCACGCGGGGCGCGGCGCGGACGGGAGCGGGACACGCCGGGGCCGGCCGACCCAGGAGCGCCGTGCGCATCACCTTCCTGCTGAACAACGCGTACGCCATCGGCGGCACCGTCCGCACCACCCACAACCTCGCCGGGCAACTCGCCGCGGAACACGACGTGGAGATCGTCTCCGTGTTCCGGGACCGCGACGACCCCTCCTTCCGCCACCACCCGCGGATCCGGCTGCGCCACCTCGCCGACCTGCGTCCGCACGGCCCGGACAGCGTCCTGGACGATCCGCGCCGACTGCGGCCCGCCGCCGTCTTCCCGGCCGCCGACCGCCGGTACGCCGCGTACAGCGCGCTCACCGACGAGCTGATCGGCCGCTGCCTGGCCGGACTCGACGCCGACGTGGTGGTCGGCACCCGGCCCGGCCTCAACGTGCACCTGGCCCGGCAGGCCCCGCGCCGGCTGGTCCGGGTCGCCCAGGAGCACCTGACCCTCGACACCCACTCCACCCGGCTCGTCCTGGCCCTGCGCCGCCACTACCCCGGGCTGGACGCGGTGACCACCACCACCGGGGCGGACGCGGCCGTCTACCGCCGCAGGATGCCGGGGGTACGCGTCACCGCCGTCCCCAACTGCGCGCCGGCCGCCGGCGCCGTGCTCTCCGACTGCACCGCCCCGGTCGTGGTCGCCGCCGGCCGGCTCACCGAGGCCAAGCGCTACGACGACCTGATCCGCGCCTTCGCCGTCGTCAGCGCCGCCCGACCGGACTGGACGCTGCGGCTCTACGGCGGCGGCGAGCTGGAGGCGGCCCTGGCCGCGCTGATCGCCGAACTCGGCGTCGGCGGGCACGTCACCTTGATGGGCCCGGTCGCCCCGCTGGAACCCGAACTCGCCAGGGCGTCGGTGCTCGCGGTCACCTCCACCACGGAGTCCTTCGGCATGACCATCGTCGAGGGCATGCGGGCCGGCCTCCCGGTGGTGGCCACCGACTGCCCGCTCGGCCCGCGCGAGATCGTCCGCCACGGGGTGACCGGGTTCCTGGTGCCGCCGCGCGATCCGGCGGCCGTCGCCGCCGCGCTGCTCACCCTGATCGAGGACGACGGGCGCCGCCGGGCGATGGGCCGCGCGGCGCTGGCCTTGGCCGGCCGCTACGACCCGGCCGCCGTCGCCGACCGCCACCTGCGGATCTTCCGGGCGCTGCTGGCCGTGCGCGCCCTGCCGGGCCACCGGGCCCGGTCCGCCGCGCGCGCCGGCGCCGCGCGGGCGGCGGGCGGCGTACTGTCCGCCGCCGACACCGCGGGGGCGGCGCTGCGCAGAGCCCGCCGGGGGTGAACGGGCCAGGGCCGGGCGGCCACGGCCACCTCCAGGGTGGAAACCATGAAGATGATGTGACGGAATGGTGTGCGGCGGTGATATCTACTGCCGAGTATTCGGGTACAAATCACGCCGACGCCGCATACGGTGGCTCCATGGAGCCGCAAGCGAACTTCTCCGACAGCAATCCGCACGACGACCTGGACGCGTATCTCGGCCTGGCCGGACAGACCGCGGAGGACCAGGCCCGCGAGCGCGGCTGGACCACGGTACGCACCCTCCCGCCCGGCGCGGTGGTGACCATGGAGTACCAGGCCGGCCGGATCAACTTCATGGTCGACGCGGGCCGGGTGCGCCGCTGCTGGCTCGGCTGAGCCGCCCGGCACGCGCTCCCGGCGCGGGCCGGACGGTCCGGCGGAAGGCGTCAGCCGACCCCGCCGCGGCCGCGTACCTGCTGGTGGACCAGAGGCGTCGCGGGCCGGACCGGGCGGTCGGTGCGTTCCATCGGCGGGCGGCGGCTGCCGGCCGGCGACAGCGGTGTGCGCTCACCCCGCCCGGCGGGCGGTCGGCCCGGCGGATACGGACCGCCGGGCGCCGCGGCGCCGTTCTGGGCGCCGCCGGACGGGACGGCCGACGACTGCGACACCGCGGTCTGCGACCCGGCGCCGACCGGCTCCCGGCTGTCCTCGTCGTCGTCCTCGGACGCCCGCGGTCCCACCAGCGAGGGACCGGCCACCGGCACGCCGGACCAGCGGGGCCGGCGCTCCCGCCAGCGCTCCCAGCCTTCGGCGACGAGGTCCTCGGCACGGGCCATCGCCGGC
The DNA here is from genome assembly GCF_031844685.1 of Streptomyces sp. ITFR-21. Lineage (NCBI taxonomy): Bacteria > Bacillati > Actinomycetota > Actinomycetes > Kitasatosporales > Streptomycetaceae > Actinacidiphila > Actinacidiphila sp. ITFR-21. Next base: position 1,039,284 of record NZ_CP134605.1, on the reverse strand, counting down.
TCGAACCAGGGCAGCGCCAGCAGGATCAGCAGGCCCGCCGCCCAGCCGAGCAGGACGTCGCTGACCCAGTGCGTACCGAGGTAGACCGTGGTCGCGCCCACCCCGAGGGCGAGCAGCGCGCTGGCCACCGACCCCAGCCGCTGGGCCCGCTGGGTGGTGGCCAGGTACGCCAGCACACCCCAGGTGACCACGGCGTTCGCGGTGTGCCCGGACGGAAATATATCGCCGCCGGCGAACATCTCCGAGGAGCCGACGGTCGTCGCGTAATGCGGGCCGAGCCGTCCCAGGCCGTATTTCACGGCGCCCACGGTGACGTTCAGCAAGAGCAGGGAGGTGCCGAGCACCAGCAGCGGGTGCAGGGTGCGGTGGCGCCAGGAGCGCCAGCCGAGCCAGGCGAGCACCATCACGGCGGTGGGACCGCGCTGGCCGAGAACCACGAAGTAGTCCAGAAACGCGTGGATCTGTGGCCATTGCTTGTAGGGACGCCACAGCATGACCTGCCAGTCGAGCGTCACCAGTTTGGAGGTGGTCAGAACGCCGACGACGATCGCCGCGTAGACCGCCAGCGTCAAGCCGAACAACCAGACGCGTGTTCGGCTCATCCGCGGTAGGTCCCGCCTGGTGGGGTGCTCCACCGTGCGGCGGAGCCTCTCATCGGTACGCACTGGATCGACGTTACAGCGTGTGACGGCATGGAACGGCTGAACAGGCTGCTTTGTAATGACGATGTGATGTGGAGCGGGTCTCATGCCCTCTTTGAAGGGCCGCGATTGGGGCGAATTCGGGAAGGTCGTGGAGTTTATGTTCGGGTGTTGATGCCCACACCCGGCGTCTTCTTATTTATCGCTTATTTCCCTGGTCTTTCTCGGCGGTTTCCCCCCTGATAGTCCGGCCGCCGCCCGCCCGGGGACCTCCACCGGGCGCCGGGCGGCCCGCCGACGGGCGGCTGGACCAGGGGCGCGCGCCGACCGCTCACGTACGCTGACCACTCTCTCGTCCGTGGAGGTGGGCCCGTGACACGGCCGGTCAGCCGGTGGACCGTTCTGGCCGTGCTGTGCGTGAGCCTGCTGATCGCGGCACTGGACGCCACCGTCCTGCACGTGGCCGTGCCCGCGCGCACCGAGGACCTGCGTCCCGGCTCGCAGGAACTGCTCTGGATCGTCGACGCGTACCCGCTGGTCGCCGCCGCGCTGCTGATCCTGTTCGGCACCCTCGGCGACCGGATCGGCCGCCGCCGGGCGGTGACGCGGTTCCGGCGGACGGGGAGGCGGCCGACCCGGCGGCTCCGGGGGCCGGGGCGGGCAGGCCGGCGGCGGGTCGGGAGCGGGCCGCGGGCGCGCGGGCTGGACGCGCGGGGGACTGAGCCGTAACGTCGGCGCCGGACCGGGATGAGCACTGCTAGTTTTCTCGTCGGCGGGCCTTCCCGGCGGCACGCCTCCGGCCGGCGTCCGTCGCGGTCCGTGTCGTCGCGTCCCCGCGTCCTCGCGTCCCCGCGCCGCGGGGCCGTCCGTTGTCCGCTGTCCACGCCGTCGTAGGTCCACGCCCGTCGAGCCGTCGAATTCCAGGCCGGAGGTCCAGCCATGTCCGCGACTACCGCTTCCCGGACCCCCTTCGACCCGTACGACCCGCTGGACCTGGACGACCTCCTCGCCCCGGAGGACCTCGCGATCCGCGACACCGTACGCGGCTGGGCCGCCGACCGGGTGCTCCCGCACGTGGCCGAGTGGTACGAGCGCGGCGAACTGCCCCCCGTCCGGGAACTCGCCCGCGAACTCGGCGACCTCGGGGCCCTCGGTATGACCCTGACCGGATACGGCTGCGCGGGCGCCGGCGCGGTCCCGTACGGACTGGCCTGCCTGGAGCTGGAGGCCGCCGACTCCGGCATCCGCTCCCTGGTCTCCGTCCAGGGCTCGCTGGCGATGTACGCCATCCACCGCTACGGCTCCGACGGGCAGAAGGAGCGCTGGCTGCCGCCGATGGCTGCCGGCGAGGTGATCGGCTGCTTCGGCCTGACCGAACCCGACCACGGCTCCGACCCGGCCGGCATGACCACCCGCGCCCGGCGCGACGGCTCCGACTGGGTGCTCGACGGTCGCAAGACGTGGATCACCAACGGCTCGGTGGCGGGTGTCGCGGTGGTGTGGGCGCAGACCGGGGACGGCGTCCGCGGCTTCCTGGTGCCGGCCGGCACCCCCGGCTTCTCGGCTCCCGAGATCCGCCACAAGTGGAGCCTGCGGGCCTCGGTCACCAGCGAACTGGTCCTGGACGGCGTACGGCTGCCCGCCGACGCGGTGCTTCCCGGAGCCACCGGGCTGCGCGGACCGCTGAGCTGCCTCAACCACGCGCGCTACGGCATCGTGTGGGGGGCGATGGGCGCCGCACGCGCCTGCTTCGAGTCCGCGCTGGAGTACGCCAAGGGCCGCGTGCAGTTCGGCCGGCCGGTGGCCGGCTTCCAGCTCACCCAGGCCAAACTCGCCGACATGGCGGTGGAACTGCACAAGGGAATCCTGCTCGCCCACCATCTGGGACGGCGGATGGACGCCGGGCGGCTGCGCCCGGAACAGGTCAGCTTCGGCAAGCTCAACAACGTACGCGAGGCGATCGGCATCTGCCGCACCGCCCGCACCGTGCTGGGCGCCAACGGGATCTCGCTCGCATACCCCGTCATGCGGCACGCGACCAACCTGGAATCCGTGCTCACGTACGAGGGCACGGTGGAGATGCACCAACTCGTCCTGGGCAAGGCACTCACCGGACTCGACGCGTTCCGCGGCTGACGCGCCCGGACCAGGGCCTCCGCGTCGCCGTCCGGTGAGGCCCTAGGACTGGTTGAAGAAGCGGTCGCCGCCGTGGCGGGTGTCGGCGTTCATGACCGAGTAGTCGGCCGGGGTCAGCAGGAAGACCCGGGTGGCCACCCGTTCGATGGAGCCGCGCAGCCCGAAGGTGAGGCCGGCCGCGAAGTCGACCACGCGCTTGGCGTCGGAGGGCTCCATGGCGGTGAGGTTGACGATGACCGGTACGCCGTCCCGGAACAGTTCGCCGATGCCGCGCGCGTCCCGGAAGCCGTCCGGGGTGACGGTGGCGATCCGGTTGCCCTGCTCGTGCGCCGACTCGCTGGCCACCCGCACCCGCGGATCGGTCACCCAGGCGTCCGCACGTTCGGAGCCCTCGCCGTAGTCGGCGTACTCCTCGTCGTAGTAACCCTCGCCGCCGTTGTCGTCGACGAGGCCCAGCCAGGCACTCGCCCGTCGTACCGAACCCATGGACGCCTCCTCTCTCACACGCGGTCGTACCGTCCGCTGTTCCTATGTTCGTCCATGTTGTGGATGATGTGCCACGCGGATTGCCGCCATGCAGGCGACTTGTGACGGTACTGGCACACACGATAGTGGCGTACCGTCAGGCCGCGGCAGGGGTAAGCGGGGTGACGGTTTAATGGGAACTTCCTTCACGCGCGGGTGATGCACGGGGCCGTACGGCGGTACTTGCCCCGCATGCCGGTCCGATAACCTGCCTGGCGCCGGAAGTGCCGAGCTCAGTAGGGGTGAGGCGGGTGCGTTCGGGATCTTCGGGCCGGTCCGGCGCGGTATGTCCCAAGGGGAAGCGGCCTCCCGGCCGGGCCCGGTGAACGGGCTGTTTCCGGCACCGCGGGACAGCCGCGGGCAATTCCCCCGGATCGCCGCGAATCGTCGCAGTCCGGCCCTGGCGGCTCCAACCGGCGGCGCTGACGGGGACTCAGTCCGCGCCTTCTGGTGAAGACGGTCTTCCGGGGCCGCGACCGGGGGCGGAGTCCGCGGGCGGCGTCGGAGGGTGGCGGGGATCGCCGGCCGGCGCCGCGGGCGGCGGGCGGACACGTTCGGGGGCTGCGGTCGGCGGGCGGGCGGCCGGCCGGATCGGGAGCGAGCCGGGCGCGGTGACGCGGGGGGCCGGAGGGAGGGCCCGGAGCGGCTGAGCGATGCGTGTGTGAAGACAGGACGATCCGTCGGACGTCTGTCGGAGAAGGTCAGTGGCTACGACACGCCGCCGACCACACCCGACCGAAGTCGATGTGGCCGCGGGTGACCAGCTGACAGCTACGCATGCGCACAGTGCAGCAGCCGGGCGGCCGATCCGTCAACCGCGCTGAGACGCCGTGTCCACCTGTCGGACGTGCTTGACAGGCGGCGACGGACTCGGCATAGCCTCATGGACAGGGCCCCTCGGGGACCCAGCCGCGTTGAGGGGCGCGGCGGCTGTGTGAAGGCGTCTCCCGCCTCTTCCGCGTGTCCTACGGAGCCTTCGCGTGCCTGCCGAAACCCCGCCTCCCAGCCCGCCCCCCTCCGCGGCGCCCCCCGCCGCCGTCCCGCGGCCCGCGGCCGCCGCCGCTCCGTACCGGCGTACCCGCCTGCTGCACCTCGCCGCCGCGATCGACGGCCGCGGGCGGCACACCGCGGACCACTACGTGGAACTGGCCCGGCTCGCCGAGCGCGGCGCGCTGGACTTCGTGACGCTGGGCGGCGGCGCCGGCGGCGGTGTCCTCGACGCCCTCGACGCCCTCGACCTGCTCGCGGTCCTCGCCCGGGTCGCGTCCGCCACCGACCGGATCGGCCTGGTGCCCGCCATGGCCGCCGCCTCCGCCGCCCCGGCCGAGCTGGCCCGGAGCGTCGCGGGCCTGGACCGGGTGAGCCAGGGCCGTGCGGGCTGGACGGTCACCGCGCCGGAGGGCGGACCCGCCGGGGGCGGCGACGGAACGGAAGCGGCGGCCGGGCAGCCGGCGCCGAAGCGGGCCGAGGCGCGCTGGCGGGCGGCGGCCGACGTGGTCGGGACGGCCGTGCTGGCCTGGGACACCCTGGAGGGCGCCGAGCACCGGCCGCCGCAGGGCCGGCCGGTGCTCGCGGTGGACGCCACCGAGCCCGCGGCCCGGTCCACCGCCGCCCGGTATGCGGACATCGCCTTCGTCCGGTCCGCCTGCCAGGTCCAGGCGGACCGGATACGTACCGAACTGCGCGGCCGGGCGGCGGAGTGGGGCCGCGACCCGGACCGGCTGCTGGTGCTCGGGGAACTGCGCGTCGACCTCGGCGGTGCCGAACTCGGCCCGGAGTCGGGCACGGTGGTCGCCCCGGTGCCCGACGGATCCGGCGGGGCGCTGTTCCGCGGCGGCCCGGTCGACCTGGCCGAGCTCATGGCGGACTGGCAGCGGGCCGGTGCGGTGGACGGCTTCCACGCGGTGCCGGTCGAGCCCCGGCGCGATCTGGAGCGCTTCGTCAACGGCACGGCGGCACTCCTCCAGCACCGCGGGCTGTTCCGCGCCTTCCATCCGGGCGCGACGCTTCGCGAACACCTCGGCCTGCAACGGCCGGCGGGGGCGGCCCGCGACGGCCGCCCCGGCGGATCGCGGCTCAGGACCGGTTGAACGCGGGGCGCGCCGACGGGACGGCCGTGCCCGAGGCGCGGGCGGCGGCCCGCGCGCCCGACGGCCGCGGCCGTCCGGGGCGCGGGCGGTGGACGGCGGGCGCGGAATGGATGCCTTCGTCGCGCGGGTTGTACCACTGATCCGGCAACGCGGTTCAGCGGGCGCCCGGCCTACCGCGGGTCGACGCTTCGAGATCGTCTTTGGCTTCCGTTTCCGGCATGGAAAGGTTGGCGCACATGAGTACACAAACCGATGAGCAGGCAGTCGCCGAGTGGGAGAAGTGGCGCGAGGGGCGGGCCGAGTCGGTCGCCGCGGCCGACGGCCTGCTGGCCCTGACCGGTACGCACTGGCTCGACGACCTGCCGGACGGCGTGATCCCCGGGCTGCCGGGCATCTGGCGGCTGGAGGACGGCTCGGTGGTCCGCGAACTGGACGGTGAGAAGACCGTTCTGGAGACCGAGGGCCGTCCGCTGCACCTGCCGGACGGACGGAAGGTGCTGGCGATCGTCCGCGAGGGCCTGCTCGCGGTCCGGGTCTGGGACGCCGACTCCCCGGCTGTGCGGGCGTTCACCGGGATCGACGCCTTCGACTGGGAGCGGCGCTGGGTGGTTCCCGGCGTCTTCCGCCCGTTCGACACCGCCCGCTCGGTGCGGGTGCCGAACGCGGACGGCCGCGAGCGCGGCCTCGGTTTGGCCGGCGAACTCACCTTCACGGTGGACGGCACCGAGCACACCGTGTCCGTCACGGTCCAGGCGGACGGCGGGCTGTGGGCCGTCGTCGCCGACGGGACGAGCGGGAAGACGTCCTTCCGCTTCCGCAACGTATACACCTCCGCGCCGGCCGCGGACGGTTCGGTGACCGTCGACCTGAACCGTACGTCGCTGCCGCCGTGCGCCTTCGCCGACGCGTTCATCTGCCCGTTCCCGCCGCCCGGCAACGCGCTGCCGTTCCCGCTGGAAGCGGGGGAGCGGGCGGTTCTCAGCAGCTGAGACGGCATACGGCGGCATCGTCCGGCACGCCCCGGTGGACCTCTGGTCCGCCGGGGCGTTGCTGTGCCCGGCGGATCCGGGGCAAGAGGCCCCCTTGTGTGTTTCCTGTGAGGTCTGAATACTCCCATGAGTACTCGTCAGACGCATGAGGCGTTCGTTTATCGGTGTCGTTCTGACGGTACACCGACAAATCGGTACACCGTGCAACCACCCTCCACCCACCTCCACCCCCACAGGAGGAACGAGTGAAGTCCACCCGACGCATACAGCTGATCGCGGTCACCTCCGGCCTGTTGGCCGCGACCGCCTTCGCCCTCCCGGCCGCCAGCGCCGCTCCCGCCCCCAAGGCGACCCCGGACGCCGCCGCGTCCCTGGTCGCGCACCTGGGCGCCGACGCCACCGCGGGCACGTACTACGACAGCGCAGCCAAGACCACCGTCGTCAACGTGACCACCCGGGCCGCGGCCGACGCTGTCCGCACCACGGGTGCCACCGCGCGCCTCGTCGAGCACAGCACCGCCCAGCTGCTCAAGGCCGGTGACGCGGCCAGGACCGCGGACGTCGCGGGCACCGCCTGGTCGGTCGACGCGCGCACCAACACCCTGGAAGTCAACGTCGACAGCCGGGTCACCGCCGCTCAGCTGGCCCGGCTGCGGCATTCCACCGCCGCCTACGGCGACGCGGTCCACATCACCCGCGTCTCCGGCACCTTCAACAAGCTGCTGTCCGGCGGCGACACGGTGCAGACCACCCAGTGGCGCTGCTCGGTGGGCTTCAACGTCCGCAGCGGCAGCACGTACTACTTCCTGACGGCCGGCCACTGCACCGAGGGCCTGCCCGCGTACTACACCGCCTCCGGTACGTACATCGGCCCGACGACCGGGTCGAGCTTCCCCGGCAACGACTACGGCATCGTCCGCTACGACTCCACCGTGGCCCACGACGGCACGGTCGGCAGCCAGGACATCACCAGCGCCGCCAACGCGTTCGTCGGTGAGGCGGTCAAGCGCCGCGGCTCCACCACCGGCATCCACAGCGGCACCGTCCAGGCGCTCAACGCCACCGTGAACTACGGCAACGGCGAGGTCGTCTCGGGCCTGATCAAGACCAACGTCTGCGCCGAGCCCGGCGACAGCGGCGGCTCCCTCTACGACGGCACCAAGGCGATCGGCCTCACCTCGGGCGGCAGCGGCAACTGCTCCTCGGGCGGGACGACGTACTTCCAGCCGGTCACGGAGGCGCTCAGCGCGTACGGGGTCAGCGTCTTCTGACCCCTTCGGCGCCGGGCTCCGGGTCCTGACGAGCCCTGAGGTCCCGGGTCCGTTGCCCGAGTCCCGGGTTCCGGCACCCCGGGCCCCCGCCCCGAGCCCGGTCGACCCGGCGGCCTCCCGGCCGCCGGCCGGCGCCCCCGCCGTGTGGAACGCACACGGCGGGGGCGCGCGGACGTGCGGCCGCGGTCAGTCGATCGGGCCGCTCGTCGCCCCCAGGCCCCGGCCCCAGCCGTAGGCCCGGTCCGCGCGCAGCTTGATGATCAGCCGACGTTCGGTGACCATTTTCGCCCGGTACTCGTCCCAGTCCGGGTGCTCGCCCTGGATCGTCCGGTAGAGCTCCACCAGCTCCTCGACCACCGCGTCCCCCGCGTCGGCGGCCACCGGGGTCACCTCGGCATCGCCCTCGGCGACCAGATACGACCACAGGTCGGGCGTCGAGAGGTAGAAGCTGGCCCGCGGGTCCCGGCGCAGGTTGCGGGTCTTCGCCCGGTCGTCGGTCGCCGAGATCCGGATGAGCCGGCTCGCCTCGTCGTAGGCGAACGACACGGTGGACAGCTGCGGCCTGCCGTCCCTCTTGAGGGTGGCGAGCACCCCGGTCCTGTTCTCCTTCAGCAGATCGAACAGCGGGCTGGCGGCGGGCGGCTGGCTCATGGTCACTCCGGGGGATCTCGACGGCGCGGGCGCGGGTGGATCTACGTAGACGTAGCCGGTAACACGTTCGACACATCGCTTGTTCCGTGCCGCGCCCATCCCCCGCCGCCCGCCGGGAAGTTCACTCATCCGACTGATCCCGCCGACCCCGCCGGTCCGGACGCGGCGGCGGCACCGCCCGCGCCGCGCCGCGCCGGATTATTTTACCCGCGCGTAACTAGGCACCGATTGCTACTCGCGCGTAACTTATCGCTGAGCCCAGCGACAGTGATCCGGATCACAGGGCGTGTGTGCCGTCTGCGCGTTCACCTTCCGACCCCGCGAGGAGATCACATGAAGCTGTCCTGGAGGCGACTGCTGGTCACGCTCTGCCTGGCCGCGGCGATGGCCGCCCTTCCCATCGCCGCCGCGTCCGCCCGTTCCGCCCCGACCAGCGGCTGGAACGACTTCTCCTGCCGTCCCTCGGCCCAACACCCGCGTCCCGTCGTCCTCGTGCACGGCACCTTCGCCAACGCCACCGACAACTGGCTGGTCTTCGCCCCCTACCTGGTCGACCGCGGCTACTGCGTCTTCTCCTTCGACTACGGCATGCTCCCCGGCGAGACGCTGGTCGGCGGCCTCGGGCCGATCGCCGACTCCGCGCAGCAGCTGTCCGACTTCACCGACCGGGTGCTCGCCGCCACCCACGCCGCCAAGGTCGACATCGTCGGCCACTCGCAGGGCGGCATGATGCCGCGGTACTACCTGAAGTTCCTCGGCGGCGCCGCCAAGGTGAACGCCCTGGTCGCGCTGGCCCCGGACAACCACGGCACGACGCTGGACGGACTGACCGCGATCCTCCCGTACTTCCCCGGCGCCGCCGGATTCCTGGACTCCCACCTCCCCGGACTCACCGACCAGGTGGCCGGCTCGCCCTTCCAGCAGAAACTCAACGCAGGCGGTGACACCGTGCCCGGCGTGCGCTACACGGTGATCTCGACGATCTACGACGAGGTGGTCACGCCGTACACCACCCAGGCGCTGTCCGGGCCGAACGTGCACAACGTCGTGCTGCAGAACCTGTGCGCGGTCGACCTCTCCGAGCACGTCACCATCGGCCTCACCGACCGCATCGCCTTCCACGAGGCGGCGAACGCGCTCGACCCCGCGCACGCCACCACGACCGACTGCCTGTCGGCTTTCAGCTAGGGTCTGCCGTCCGGATCCGCACGGCGGTGACACCCGCGGCGGCGGCACGGGGAGCCGTCGCCCGGCGGGTCGCCGCGGCCGAGGTCCGCGGCGACCCGCACCGCCCGGCCCCCGCACCGCCCGGCCCCCGCACCGCCCGGCCCCCGCACCGCCCGGCCCCCGCGCGGCACCGTCCGCCGCGCCGGAGGGGCCGGGCGGGACGCGGAGGCGGCGGGCCGCACAACTCCTGCTGCCTGCTGCCCGAACCCGCTGCCCCTGCCAGCAGCCAGCGGCCCGCAGCCGTCACGGAACCGGCCCGACATCCCGGGTCCGCTGCCGTCCGGCCGCCCGGATCGGTGGTTCGTTCGCGTATAAGAGGGTGTGTGGAACGCCGACCGTATCCTGACGACGCCCGCGCCCGGCTCGTCGCGCCCGCCGACCGCGGCGGGCGCCGCGCACCGGAACCGGGCCGTGCGCCCGCACCGCGGGACGCGCCGGCAGCGGGCGACACGCCGACCCGGCCGATCCCGTCCGGCCCCCTCCGCCCGGCCCGGTGACCGCCGTTCACCGCCGACCGGGCGCGGCACGGATCATCGCGGCCGTGGCCGACCCCGGCAGCTGGATCCGCTGGGACGAACCCCGCACCGAGCTCCCCGAAACCGCCGACTACCGCGCCGCTCTGCTCGCGGCCCGGGAGCGTACTGGCCTGGACGAGTCGGTCATCACCGGTGAGGGACGGATCCGCGGCCGCCGGGTCGCGCTGGTCGCGGGCGAGTTCGGATTCCTCGGCGGATCCATCGGCGTCGCCGCCGGCACCCGGCTCGCCGACGCCGTCGAACGGGCCACCCGGGAACGGCTGCCGCTGCTGGCCACACCCGCCTCCGGCGGCACCCGGATGCAGGAAGGAACCATCGCCTTCCTGCAGATGGTCAAGGTCGCCGCGGCCATCACCGACCACAAGGCCGCGGGGCTGCCGTACCTCGTCCACCTGCGGCACCCCACCACCGGCGGGGTCCTCGCCTCATGGGGCTCGCTCGGGCACGTCACCTCGGCCGAACCCGGCGCGCTCATCGGCTTCCTCGGCCCGCGCGTCCACCACGCCCTCTACGGCGAGGAGTTCCCCTCAGGCGTGCAGACCGCGGAGAACCTCCACGCCCACGGCCTGGTCGACGCGGTACTGCCCGCCGCATCGCTCGCCGCCGTGACCGCGACCGTGCTCGACGTACTGTGCGGACGGCAGCGGCCGGACCCCGGCGGAGCCGAGACCGAGACCGAGGCCGCGGCGGTGTCACGGCCCGCACCGCCCGCGCCCGAACCCGCCGGGGACACCGCCGACTCCCTGCGCCGCAGCCGCCGCCCCGAGCGCCCCGGACTGCGGGACCTGCTGCGCCACGCCGCGTCCGTCACCCCGCTCAGCGGTACGGGCGCGGGCGAGCGCGACCCCGGTCTGCTGCTGGCCCTGGCCCGCTTCGGCCCGACGCCCTGCGTCGTGCTCGGCCACGACCGCGGCGCCGCGAAAGGCCCGGCGGCCCCGGCGGCCCGGCCGCTCGGACCGGCCGGGCTGCGCCAGGCGCGCCGCGGTATGCGGATCGCCGCCGAACTCGGCCTGCCGCTGCTCACCGTGATCGACACGGCGGGCGCGGCACTGTCCCGAGAGGCCGAAGAAGGCGGGCTCGCCGCCGAGATCGCCCGCAGCCTCGCCGACCTCGTCACGCTCCGCGCGCCCACGCTGTGCCTGATCCTCGGTCAGGGCGCGGGCGGCGGCGCGCTCGCCCTGCTGCCCGCCGACCGGGTGTTCGCGGCGCGGCACGCCTGGCTGTCGCCACTGCCGCCCGAGGGCGCCTCCGTCATCCTGCACCGCACCACCGACCGCGCCGCCGAACTCGCCGAACGCCAGGGCATCGGCGCGCCCGCGCTGCTCGCCCACGGCATCGCCGACGTGATCGTCCCCGAACACCCCGACGCGGCGGACGACCCCGACTCCTTTCTCTGCGGCCTCGCCGCCCTGCTCGGTGCCGAACTCGCCACGCTCCGCACTCTCGACCCGCGGGTGCGAACCGCCGCCCGCAGAGCGCGTTACCGCAGGCTGGGCGAGTCGTGAGCAGGTGCCGGGGCCGATTGTCAGTGGCGGATGGCAGGCTGTTCCCATGAGCACCGAGAGTGACGACCGCCTGTTCTGGGACGCCGCCGCCGAAGACTTCGACGACGAGCCCGACCACGGCCTGCGCGACCCGCGGGTCCGCGCGGCATGGGCCGTACGGCTGCGGTCGTGGCTGCCCGGCGGCCCGTCCGACGTGCTCGACCTCGGCTGCGGCACCGGGAGCCTCGCCCTGCTCGCGGCGGAACAGGGCCACCGGGTCACCGCGGTGGACCGTTCGCCGCGCATGGCCCGGCTCGCCCGGCGGAAACTCGCGGGCACCGCGGCCCGGGTGGTCGTCGGCGACGCGTCCCGGCCCCCGGTCAGGCCCGGCGGCTTCGACACGGTGCTGGTCCGGCACGTGCTGTGGACCCTGCCCGATCCGGTGGCGGCGCTGCGGCACTGGGCGCGACTGCTGCGGCCCGGCGGGCGGCTGGTGCTGGTCGAGGGCCGCTGGGGCGCGTCCGACCCGGTCGGCCTCACCGCCGACGCCCTCACCGGACTGGCCGCACCGCTCGGCGGGGTCATCCACGTCGAACAGCTCGGATCCGACCGGGCGCTGTGGGGACGCCAGGTGGAGGACGAGCGGTACGTGGCGGTGGTCCGGCCGGCCGCAGCCGCGCCGCCCGCCTCCCGCCGACGGCACACCGAGATCGTGGACGTGCACCTGCTGGTGCTGCGCGGCGGGGACGTGCTGCTCACCCGCCGCGCGAACACCGGGTACGCGGACGGGCTGCTGCACGTCCCCTCCGGACACCTGGAGGACGGCGAGGACGTCAGAAGCGGCATGATCCGGGAGGCGTACGAGGAGGTCGGCCTTGACCTGGCGCCGCAGGACCTGGAGGCCGTCCTGGTCATGCAGCACCGGGCGCCGGACGGCGGGGCGCGGATCGGCTGGTTCTTCCTGACCCGGCTCGCCGGGGGCACCGAGCCCGTCAACCGGGAGCCCGACAAGTGCTCGGAGCTGGCCTGGTACCCGCTGGCCGCGCTGCCCGACGACATGGTGGCCTACTGCCGGGCGGGCCTGAACGCCTACCGCGCCGGGCACCGCTTCCTGCTGCATCTGCACCAGAGCGGGGACGACATCGCCCACGATCCGGCCGGACCGGACCGGGCGGTGCCGCTGGCACCACCGGCTGTGCCAGGATCGCTCATATGAGCCTGAAGATCGTCATCGATCAGGACGCGGTCACCGCTCCCTACGACCAGCTGCGCGGACAGATCGCGGAGGAGGCGCGCGCGGGCCGCCTCCCGGTCGGCTACAAGCTGCCCACCGTACGGGGGCTGGCCGAGCAGCTGGGGCTGGCCGCCAACACCGTCGCCAAGGCGTACCGGGTCCTCGAGGCGGACGGGGTGATCGAGACCCGGGGCCGTCACGGCACCTACATCGCCGCCGGTGACGCCCGCTCCCGCGCGGTCGCCGCCGCCGCGTCCGCCTACGTCGAGCGGACCCGCCGCCTCGGCCTGGACCGCGACGCCGCCCGCGCCGCGGTCGAGGAGGCGCTGCGCGCCGCCTACAGCGACTGAGCCCCGTCCCGGTTGTGGGGGGTCCCGGCTCGGCCGTGCACGGTCCCCAGGGTCGTCCGTCCGTTTTGCGTACTTCCGAAGGCGGTGGGCAGGAGTCGCCTACGAACCATCCGCAGGTCACGGAGGTACCAGATGACGATCACTGCCGCGCTCCCGCAGCGCCTGGGCGAGCTGTGGACGCTCCCCGGGGTGTATGCCCCTCAGGCCGACACGCACCTGCTCGCACAGGCGCTGCGCGACGAGGGGGTCACGGCGGGCATGGACGTCCTCGACGTCGGTACGGGCAGCGGCGCCCTCGCGCTGCTCGCCGCGCGGATGGGCGCCCGGGTCTCCGCCACCGACATCTCCTGGCGGGCCGTGGCGACCGCCCGGATCAACGCGGCCCGCGTCGGTACCCGCATCCGGGTCCGGCGCGGCGACCTGACCGCCCCGATGGCCGACCGCACCTTCGACCTGGTAGTGAGCAACCCGCCCTACGTGCCCACGCCCGACACCCGGCGGACCGCCACCCGGGGCGCCGCGGTGGCCTGGAACGCCGGCCACACCGGGCGGCAGGCTGTGGACCGGATCTGCGCCCACTCCCACAAGGTGCTCAGGCCGCACGGCGTCCTGCTGATGGTCCACTCCGGCCTGTGCGGGGTGGAACCGACCCTGCGCCGGCTGACGGAGGCCGGGCTGAGCTGCTCGGTCACCGAACGGGCCTATGTGCCCTTCGGGCCGGTACTCACCGAACGGCTGCCCTGGCTGCGCGCCCAGGGCCTGGTCGGAGCGCACGAGGACAAGGAAGAGCTGGTGGTCGTCCGTGCCGAACGCAGCTGACCGCCCGCGGCGCGTCACCGTCGAGCGGGACGGGCCGATCCTGGTCGAAGGACCGGTGGAAGTGCTCCGGGACGACGGGACGGTCGCCGTCTCCGACCGCTTCGTGGTCGCCGTCTGCACCTGCCGCCGGAGCCGCGCCTACCCGTGGTGCGACACCAGCCACCGCGGCCGCAGACGACCGGCCACCGCCGAGCACCCCGGCCGCGACGAGCGGAAGCCCGACCACGATCCGAAGGGAAGCGCACCCCATGACGGCGACCACCGCTGACCGGCGCCGCGCCGACCCGGACCTGCCCGCGCCCCGCGGCCCGCTGTCGGCCGGGATCGCCGCCGCGCTCACCGGACCGCAGGGCACCGCGCCGGACCCACGCGGGGCGGCGGCGGTTGCCGACCCGTACGGCGAAGACCTGCACCTCGCCCTCTACCTGCTGTACGAGCTGCACTACCGCGGCTTCGCCGGGGTGGACGACGACCGCGAGTGGGACCCCGCGCTCATGCCGGTGCGCCGGGCCCTGGAGGACCGCTTCCTGGGCGCGCTGCGCGCCGACGTACCGGCGGGCAGGGACATCGACGAGGCGCTCGGCGACCTGCTGGTGGAGTCCACCGACCACGAGGGCAGCGTGGCGTACCACCTCGAACACGACGGTGAGCCATGGCAGCTGCGCGAGTACGCCGCGCTGCGCTCGCTCTACCACCTGAAGGAGGCCGACCCGCACGCGTGGGTGATCCCACGGCTGCGCGGGCGGGCCAAGGCCGCCATGGTCGCCGTCGAGTACGACGAGTTCGGCGCCGGCCGTCCCGAGAACGTGCACGCGCGCCTGTTCGCCGACCTGATGGCGGACCTGGGACTGGACACCGGGTACGGCCGCTACGTGGACACGGCACCGGCCGCCGCCCTCGCCACCGTCAACCTGATGACGCTGTTCGGACTCCGCCGTGCGCTGCGCGGGGCACTGGTCGGCCACTTCGCCTGCGTCGAGGTCACCTCGTCACCCGGCTCGCGCCGCCTCGCCGAGGCCATGCGCCGTACCGGGGCGGGCCCGGCCGCCGAACGCTTCTACACTGAGCACGTCGAGGCGGACGCGGTGCACGAGCAGGTCGTACGGCGGGACGTGATCGGCGGCCTGCTCGCCGACGAGCCGCAGCTTGCGGCCGATGTGGCCTTCGGTGCGGACGCGACCGTGTTCCTGGAGGACCGGCTGGCCGCCCACCTGCTCGACGCCTGGCGCGGGGGCCGGTCCGCTCTCCGCGGCCGGCCGGACGGCGCGGGGCGGCACCTCACCGGCGCGGCGGGTTCGGCGTAGGAACGCCGGGCGAGGTTGGGCGCGGGGCGCGCCGGGGCAGTGGACCTGCGGGAGGGCGTGGCGCAGCCGCCGACAGCGGCGCGCGCCGGGGTCATCACCGGGGCGGCGGCGCCGGATCCGCCGCCTCCCTCACGGCGGACCGACCGGAGCGGACCGGGCGGGCCGCCGACCGACGTGACCGGTCGCCGGACCGGTGCCGGTCCGGTGGCCGGTCCCAGGGGCGGCCGGTCACAGGTAGAGGCCGTCCGACGACTGGGCGGGCACCGGCAGGATGGCCGGGCGGCCGCGGCGCAGCGCGTACAGCTCGGCGAGGGTGGCGCCCTCCCGCCCGACGCCTTCGCTGGTGCCGAGCCAGTCGACCGCCTCCTTGCGGGTGAGCGGGCCGACCTCGATCCGGGCCAGGCAGCGGCCGGGGCGGACCACCGCGGGGTGCAGCCGCTCCAGGTCCTCGTTGGTGGTGATGCCGACCAGCACGTTGCGGCCCTGGCCGAGCAGGCCGTCGGTGAGGTTGAGCAGCCGGGACAGCGCCTGCCCGGTCTGGTGCTTGGCCTGACCGCGGATCAGTTCGTCGCAGTCCTCCAGGAGCAGCAGCCGCCAGCGGCCGCCGGTGGCGTCGTCCTCGCCGATGGCGATGGACATCAGATAGCCGACGTCGTTGAAGAGCCGCTCCGGGTCGAGGACGCAGTCCACCTGGCACCAGTCGCGCCAGGCTCTGGCCAGGGTGCGCAGCGCCGAGGTCTTGCCGGTACCGGGCGGGCCGTGCAGGAGCAGCAGCCGGCCGGCCACGTCGTCGGCGGTGAGCTTCATCAGGCCGTCCATCGCCTCCGCCACCGGCGCGGTGTAGTTGACCCGTAGTTCCTCCCATGTGGCGGCGGCGATCCGCCGGGTGGTGCGGTGCGGGCCGCGGCTCGGCACGATGTACCAGAAACCCATGCTGACGTCGTCGGGCTGCGGCTCGGGCTGGTCCTCGGCGTCGTCCACCGCCGACTTCAGCACCTGCTCGGCGAGTTCGTCGGTGACCGCGGCCACGGTGACGTCGGCGCCGCGATTCCAGCGGGAGATGAGCACGGTCCAGCCCTCGCCCTCGGCGAGGGTGGCACTGCGGTCCTTGTCGCGGGCCTGCCGCAGCACGGTCGCGTCCGGCGGCAGTAGCGTCAGGCCCGCCTTGACGTTCTCCACCGAGGCGCCGCGGGCGAACGGCTGCTCCCCGGAGGTGAAACGGCCGAGGAAGAGCGCGTCCACCACGTCCGACGGCGAGTCGCTGTCGTCCAGCCGCAGGTGGATGGGCAGCGCGTGCTGCGGCGCCGTGACGGAGGCGGCCGTCTTCTTCCCTGCCTTCGAGGCCTTCGAGGCCTTCTCGGCCCGCGCGGCACTCTGCGGCCTGACGGCCCGGTCGGACGTGGCGGCCCGCCCGACCTTCTCGACCTTCTCTGTCTTCTCGGCCTTGTCGGACGTGGCGGCTTTCGTGGGCTTACCGGTTCCGGCGGGCGGCACTTGCCTCCTCGGCGCACGGGCTGTGGCGGACATGTGGCCCATGATCCGCCCTCGGGGACCGATTCGCCCAGTGCTTTTCATCACGGGTGCGGCGAACTGGTGGGCAGCATCACCCGATTGGCCCAATGTGCCCTTACCCGAGGTCATGGCACACCAATCTCACCGATCGGGTTGATTCGGATCAAGTCGCCACGGATATGAACGTTACAGAGTCAAACGGACGTCTGGGCAGTCCTTCCTGACGGGCTGTCACTCCCTGCCGCCATCCACCCGCACGGCACTCCCCGCGGTCGCCGCCGGCCGGAACGACGGATGTGGCGGCGATCCCCCAAGGAGGTTCCATGAAAAGGCCAGGCCGTGTGTCGGCGGCGTTCGCGCTGATCCTCACCTTCGCGCTCTCGCTGTTCGGAGCGGGCACCGCACGCTCCGCGGGCCCCAACTTCGTGGCCCTGGGCGACTCCTACGCCTCAGGAGTCGGCTCCGGAGCCTACGACGGCGCCAGTGGCGCCTGCAGGCGAAGCGTCAAGGCGTACCCCGCGCTGTGGGCCGCCGCCCACGCCCCCACCTCGTTCGCCTTCACCGCGTGCTCCGGCGCGCGGACCGCGGACGTCGTCAACAGCCAACTCGGCCCGGTCAACGCGGCGACCGGGCTGATCAGCGTCACCGTCGGCGGCAACGACGCGTCGTTCTCCGACGTCATGACCACCTGCGTACTGGATTCACAGACCGCTTGTCTGAACAGGATCGCCCAGGCCCGCACCTTCGTCGACAAGACCCTGCCGGGACGGCTCGACGCCGCCTACGACGCGATCCGCGCCAAGGGCCCCCACGCTCATGTGGTAGTGGTCGGCTACCCGCGCTTCTACCAGGTACCCGGGAGGTGCCTGGTGGGAATCGGCGACACCGCGCGCAACGCCGTCAACGCCGCGGCCGACGAACTGGACACGGTGATCGCCAAGCGTGCCGCCGACCACGGCTTCACCTTCGCCGACGTACGGACCGCCTTCACCAAACACGAACTGTGTTCCGCCTCGCCGTGGCTGCACAGCCTGACGCTGCCGGTCGACGACTCCTACCACCCCACGGCGGCCGGACAGGCCGGCGGCTACCTGCCCCGGTTCGGTGCCGCAGCCTGAACCTCCGCCACTTTGGCGGCCTTCTGTCACGGCCACCACGTTCAAGGGTCAACGCCCGTGGGAAGAAAGTGAATCGAGCGACCTGGACATGCGGGGGTCGCGCGCATGACGCGGCGGGGCGCTAGGGTTAGCCTGCCCGAGCCGGGTGCCCTCTACGGGGTGGGGAGAGTCATGGACCAGATAGCGATGCCGAGCAGGCCGAGAGTGCCTGCCATCAACTGCGGTACCAGCGCGTCCAGCGCGCGCCTCGATCGGCACCTGGCGATACTGTCCGGGCCCGCCGCGCCGCAGCACGACACCGACGACGCGACCGTGCTCATGCGGGAGCTGACCTCGCGGCAGACCGTGCACACCGGGACGAACCGGGGCGCCCGGGTATCGCTCTTCGCGCCGCTGCGGCGGCTGCGCCGATCGCTGTTCGGCAGCCGCGGCTGACCCTGACCCCGGCACCCGCGCGGTAGTCACCGGTTCTCTCCCTGGACCCGGCTCACCACCCGGACCGTCACGACGGCCACACCGTCCCGGCTCGGCGCTGCTCTGTGCGGCGCCTCGGTGTGCGCCCGTCGAGGCCGCCCCTCTCCCCGGCGGTCGCCCCCGGTCCCCGTCATCGCCACCACTTGCGTGCGGCTTTCCCCGGCCGCGTTCACAGCAGGGCGAACTGACCGTCCGGTCCCTCCTCGGGCCGGTACGGACCCGGGCCCGCGGCCGGTCGCGGGCACCGGCAGCACCCCGGCGGCCCGCGTCCGCACCGCCGTGTCCGGCCCGGCTGCGGAGCGCCATCCGCCCGAGGAAGCCGGCCGGCTCACGGGCGCGGCCCGGCCGCCAGCGTCAACCGGCTGATCAGCTCCAGCGGCTTTGAAGCGGTGGTACGCGTCCACGCTGCCAGGCGCAGCGCTTCCCGTGAACCGGGTCCGCCCGGTGCGGTCCGCCGTTCGTACCGCCGCCCCGGCGCCCGCACTGCCGCCGGTTCGGCTCCCGCGCCTCGGCGGCGAGCGGTGAGACCTGGCCCTCGCCGGCCGCGGCGCACGCTCCCGCGGGTCGTACGACAGCTGTCCGGGCGGCGGTGGCGGGGCGTCATCGCTCATCGCAGGCATGCCGCTGACGGGGTTCAGGGCGTCTCCATGGTCACGGTGAAGGAGAATCCGTCCCCCCGGTAGTGGATGCGCACCACGTCCACCGCCTGCCCGCGGTCGTCGTAGGTCACCCCGGTGTAGTGCAGGATCGGGCTGAGCAGCGGGACGTCCAGCAGTCCGGCCGTCTCGGGGTCGGCCAGCCGGGCCTCCACGGTGTCGGTGATCCGGCTGATCCGCACCCCCAGCACGTCCCGCAGCACCTTCGTCATCGGCCAGCGCTCCAGATCGGCGGGGTCGATCCGGGCGGCCAGCTCGGGACGGACGTAGTTCTCCGCCCAGTCGGTGGGCTCGCCCGCGTCGTCGTGGCGCAAGCGCCGGTAGGCGGTCGTCTCGGCCAGACCGGGGAAGTGTTCGGCGACGCCCGCCGGCAGCGGCGAGGGCCCGTGCCGGAGCACCCTGGTCCGCCCGCCGGACTGCTGGGCGACGATCGCGTCCACCGAGCCGAGCAGCCTCACCGGGGCCCCGCGCAGCGCGGCCGGCTCGATGAAGGTGCCGCGCCGGCGGTGCCGGGAGATCAGGCCCTCGTCCGCCAGTTCCTTGAGCGCCTGCCGCATGGTCAGCACGCTCACCCCGTAGTGCGCCGCCAGGCCGTCCTCGGTGGGCAGCCGCAGCGGCGCGTCCGCCGGGCGGCCCAGTATCGAGGCGCGCAGCGACTGCGAGACCTGGTACCACAGCGGCAGCTTCCCGGTGAGGACCAGGGAGTCGGGAGCGAAGGAGATCACGGCCGGAAGTTCCTCCCGAGCCCCTCCCAGACCCTGTCGTACCCCTGCTGGCGGTGGCCGGCGCCCAGGGCCGCCCCGGTGGGGACCACCGGCCAGCGGGTCTCGAACATGAAGGCCAGCCCGTCGTCCACCTTCTGCGGTACCAGCTCGGCGGCGCCGGCCCTGTCAAAGGTGGCCCGGTCCGGGCCGTGCGCGGACATCATGTTGTGCAGTGAGGATCCGCCCGGCACGAACCCCCGCGCCTTCGCGTCGTAGGCGCCCTCGACCAGGCCCATGAACTCCGACATCACGTTGCGGTGGAAGTACGGCGGCCGGAAGGTGTCCTCGCCGACCAGCCAGCGTGGCGCGAACACCACGAAGTCGACGCCGGCCAGCCCCGGGGTGTCCGACGGCGCGGTCAGCACCGTGAAGATCGACGGGTCCGGGTGGTCGTAGCTGATCGAGCCGAGCACGTTGAAGCGCCGCAGGTCGTAGACGTATGGCACGTGGTTGCCGTGCCAGGCGACCACGTCGAGCGGGGAGTGGTCGTAGCTGGCCGCCCACAGATGGCCGCCGAACTTGTTGACCACCTCGATGTCCTCGTCGCGGTCCTCGAAGAAGGCGACGGGCGCGAGGAAGTCCCGGGCGTTGGCCAGTCCGTTGGCGCCGATCGGGCCGAGGTCGGGCAGCTGGAAGGGGCGGCCGTAGTTCTCGCACACGTAGCCGCGGGCGGTGGCCTCCAGCAGCTCGACGCGGAAGCGGATGCCGCGGGGGATCAGCGCGACGTGCCCGGGTTCGGCGCGCAGCAGGCCCAGTTCGGTGCGCAGCAGCAGAGCGCCCTGCTGCGGGACGATCAGGAACTCCCCGTCGGAGGAGGAGAACACCCGGGCGTCCATCGAGCGGTTTGCCGCGTACCAGTGGATGCCGATGCCCTCGCGGCGCATGACGTCGCCGTTGCCGCCGACCGTGACCAGCCCCCGTACGAAGTCGGTCGGCTCGTCGGGCAGCGGGAGGGGGTCCCAGCGCAGCCGGTTGGGATCGGGCTCCACGTCCTGGAACGGGGCGCTGCGCAGCTGCCCGTCGGGGATCCGGTGGAAGGGCGGATGGGCCGCCGAGGGCCGGATCCGGTAGAGCCAGCTGCGGCGGTTGTGCGCCCGCGGTTCGGTGAAGGCGGTGCCGCTCAGCTGCTCCGCGTACAGGCCGAGGGGTGCGCGCTGCGGGGCGTTGCGTCCGATGGGGAGCGCGCCCGGGACGGCCTCGCTGCTGTGCTCGTTGCCGAATCCGGGAGAGTGGGCGAGGCCGTCGCCGTCCGCGGCCGGTGCGACCGCTGTGCCGCTGTTCTGCGTGACGTCCATGATGCGTGCCCCGTTCCGGCTACCCGTGCTGTCGCCCCGATTCCTATGCTGAACCATAGGAATCGGGGCGGCAACCTTTGGACGGCGTCTCCGCAGGCACTTGCCGCGGGGATCGCCGGAGACCGCGGGGCACCGGGATCCCCGGGTCGGCTGTGCCGCGTCCGGGCGGGACGGGCGCGGCGGCCGGCCGCGACCGGCTCGTCCGCCGCCGCCGGTATGTCCGCCGAGGGGTGCTCGCGGCCCGGCCGAAGTTATCCACAGGTGCGGAATCCGTTCCTGCGTGCTGCCGGCGGGCGCGGCTACTGTCGTTCTCAGTGCCGATCGGCAACGCGGAAGACCACCGCGCGCCGACGCCGTCGCCGATGAGGGGGAACCACCGATGTCCACCACCGCCCTGCGTGTCCGTCCGCTCCGCGAGGCCGTCCGCGGCCTCACACCGGCCATCGACGAGGGCCGGGTCACCCGCGCCCGCGCTGATTCGGGAGGACGTGTTCAGCGCCGGGCGCGGTGGGTCTGCCGCACGGCCGGGGCCGCGACCGGGAGGGCACCCGGCCGACCGCCGCCGCCCGGGAGCCGGGATCCGACGTCAATCAGCCGCCGGACGGCAGCCGGTTCGACCCGCTGTCCGGCACCGCCGTGCTCAACGGCTTCCCGGTGCGCGGGGAGGCCGTGACCGACGGCACGACCCGGCCCCTGGCCACGAAAAACTAACGACGCTAATTTGAGCGTCGGACGCAGTGGCTGGTTCTAGTCGATATCCAACTTCCAGAGGAGCGCGGCAGAGTGGACGGCACAGCGGCAGGCACGCGGGTGAGCGGCCCGGCGACGGGCGCGGCGGGGGTCTTCCAGGCCCGCGACGCCCACTACATCGACGGAAAGTGGCGGCCGGCGGCCGGTGAGGAGCGGATCGACGTCGTCAACCCGACCACCGAGCAGATCATCGGACAGGTGCCGGCGGGTGACGCGCGGGACGTGGACGCCGCGGTACGGGCGGCGCGGGCCGCGTTGCCCGGCTGGGCGGCGACCGCGCCGGCCGAGCGCGGCGCCCTGCTCGCCGCCGCCCGGGAGCTGATGTCCGCGCGGCGGGCGGAGATCGCCGCCACCGTGAGCGCGGAGCTGGGCGCGCCGCCGGCCTTCGCCGCCGCGGTGCACGCCAACCTGCCCATCTCCGTCATGCGCTCCTTCGCCACGCTGGCGGCCGAGTACGAGTTCGAGGAGCGGGTCGGGAACTCCCGGGTGTTCCAGGAACCGGTCGGGGTGGTCGGTGCCATCACCCCCTGGAACTACCCGCTGCACCAGATCGTGGCGAAGGCCGCGCCGGCGCTGGCGGCGGGCTGCACGGTGGTGCTCAAGCCGGCCGAGGACACACCGCTGGTGGCCCAGCTGCTGGCGGCGATCCTGGACGAGGTGGGGCTGCCCGCAGGGGTGTTCAACGTGGTGACCGGGCTCGGGCCGGTCGCCGGGCAGGCGCTGGCCGAGCACCCGGACGTGGACCTGGTGTCGTTCACCGGTTCCACCGCGGTCGGGCGGCGGATCGGCGCGGCGGCGGGCGCGGCGGTCAAGCGGGTCGCCCTGGAACTCGGCGGCAAGTCCGCCAACGTGGTCCTCCCGGGTGCGGACCTCGCGAAGGCGGTGAACGTCGGCATCGCCAACGTCTTCGCCAACTCCGGCCAGACGTGCAGCGCGTGGACCCGGATCCTCGTCGACGCCGAGCGCTACGACGAGGCCGTGGGGATCGCCACCGAGGCCGCCGCCAAGTACCTGCCCGGACAGCGGCTGGGCCCGGTGGTCAACGCCAAGCAACGGGAGCGGGTGCGCGGCTACATCCGGCGCGGCGTGGAGGAGGGCGCCCGGATCGTGGCGGGCGGCCCCGAGGCACCCGAGGGGCTCGGCACGGGCTACTACATACAGCCCACCGTCTTCGCCGACGTGCGGCCGGAGATGGCCATCGCCCAGGAGGAGATCTTCGGCCCGGTCGTGGTGCTGATCCGCTACGAGGACGAGGAGGACGCGCTGCGGATCGCCAACGGCACGGTCTACGGGCTGGCCGGCGCGGTCTGGGGCGCGGACGAGGACGCGGCGGTGGCGTTCGCCCGCCGGATGGAGACCGGGCAGGTCGACATCAACGGTGGGCGGTTCAACCCGCAGGCGCCGTTCGGCGGGTACAAGCAGTCCGGGGTCGGGCGGGAGCTGGGGGCGCACGGACTGGCGGAGTACCTCCAGACCAAGTCCCTCCAGTTCTGACCCGCGCCGCTCTCCGGCCCGCTGCTCCCTGGCTCCCTGCTCGCCCGCTCCCCTACGCCCTGCCCTCCTGCTCTCTGCCCCTCCGCCATCCTCGGCCGGCCGCGTCTCGACCCGGCGGTACTGCCGCCGTACGTATGCACCCGGTCGGGGGCGGCGGTCCGTCCCGCCGCGCCTCCGTCCGCCGACGGGGCTGCTCGTCCGCAATCGACCCAGGAGACCCCCGTGGTCCGTGCCGCCGTCCTGACCGCCGTGAACGCACCGCTGACTGTTGCCGACATCGAGTTGCCGGAGGCCGGGCCCGGGCGGGTGCGGGTGCGGCTGGCGGCGGCCGGGGTCTGCCACTCCGACCTGTCGCTGTCCAACGGAACCCTGCGGCAACCGGTGCCCGCGGTACTGGGACACGAGGGCGCGGGCACGGTGGTGGCCGTCGGGGAGGGGGTCTCCCGGGTCGCGCCGGGGGACCGGGTGGTGCTCAACTGGGCGCCGGCCTGCGGTTCCTGCCACTTCTGCGGGCTGGGGGAGCCCTGGCTGTGCGCCAACTCGGGCGCGGCGGCGGCAGTGCCGTACGCGAGGCTGGCCGCCGACGGAAGCGACCTCTACCCGGGGCTCGGCACCGCCGTCTTCGCCGAGGAGACGGTGGTCGCGGCGGAGGCGGTGCTGCCGCTGCCGGCGGGGGTGCCGCTGGCGGACGCGGCGCTGCTGGGGTGCGCGGTGCTGACCGGGTACGGCGCGGTGCACCATGCGGCGGCGGTCCGCGGCGGTGAGACGGTGGCGGTGTTCGGCGTGGGCGGGGTCGGGCTGGCGGTGCTGCAGTCGGCCCGGATCGCCGGGGCCGGGCAGATCGTCGCGGTGGACGTGTCGCCGGCGAAGGAGGAGCTGGCCAGGGCGGCCGGGGCCACCGACTTCGTGGTCGCTGGGGAGGACACGGCCCGGCGGATCCGCAAGCTCACCGGCGGTTACGGCGTGGACGCCGCCATCGAGTGCGTGGGCCGGGCCGACACCATCCGTACCGCCTGGTCGGCGACCCGGCGCGGCGGGCGTACCACGGTGGTGGGCATCGGGGGGCAGGACCAGCAGGTCGGCTTCTCCGCGCTGGAACTCTTCTATTTCGGGCGGACGCTGGCGGGATGCGTGTA
Organism: Streptomyces sp. ITFR-21; assembly: GCF_031844685.1. Taxonomy (NCBI): domain Bacteria; kingdom Bacillati; phylum Actinomycetota; class Actinomycetes; order Kitasatosporales; family Streptomycetaceae; genus Actinacidiphila; species Actinacidiphila sp. ITFR-21. Next base: position 1,014,828 of record NZ_CP134605.1, on the reverse strand, counting down.
CGGCAACTGCGACCCGGCGAAGGACCTCCCGGTCCTGGCCGGGCATGTGCGGGCAGGGCGGCTCGACCTGTCCGGGATGGTCACCGCCCGGATCGGGCTGGACGACATCCCGGCCGCCTTCGGGGCCATGACCGAGGGCAGGGGCGGCCGGGCCCTGGTCGTCTTCTGAGCCCACGCGGCCCCGTCGGCCCCGCACAGCTGCCCCGCCCCGCACACAGCCCCGCACCGGCCGCGCCGCGCGGCCCGTCAGATCCCGTCGACCATCGCGAGCCACTTCTCGTGCGCTCCGCCGAACGGTCCCGTGCCGCCGGCCACCGCCGCCATCAGCCACCGTGCCGCGGCCTCGGCGGCGGAGATCACCTCGGCCGGGTAGCCGTACGCCACCTGGTGTTCGGCGAACTCGTCCTCGTCCACCAGGACCGGGCCGTCGGCGTCCCGTTTGCGCAGGACGTCGAGATCGAGGTCGACCATGGTGACGCGCCCCGGGGAGGGCCACTGCGGGGGCGTGGTGATGTCGCAGTAGATCTCGGTGGCGCGGGGGGCCGCGTTGAAGGTGGCCGTCCACCAGACGTCGCGGGGGAAGAGGATGACGTGGGCGTCCGCGACCGGTACCTCGGGGTTGCGGCCCTTGCGCATCACGCTGTTGGCGGGCAGGCCGAGCCAGACGCCGTGCTCGTCCTCACCCAGACGGCGCATGCGCAGATTCCAGTGCAGGGAGCCGTCGTACTTCTCGTAGTCGACCTGGACGAGTCCGTATCCGAAGGATGGCATGACCGCCATCCTGTCAGCCCTCGGTGCCGCGCAGCCGCTGGTATTGCAGGGCCAAGCCGTCGATGAGGGCGCGCAGGCCAGTGTCGAAGGCTCCCTGGTCGACCTGTTCGCGCCGGCCGGCCAGCAGGTGGGCCTGGCCGAGGTGCGGGTAGTCGGCCGGGTCGTAGGCCGCCGCGTCGCCGACGAAGCCGCCCGCGAAGGATCCGAGCGCGGAGCCGGTGACGAAGTAGCGCATCAGGGCGCCGATCCTGGTCGCGTGGGCGGGCGGCCAGCCGGCCCCCACCATCCCGCCGAACACCGCGTCGGCCATCCGCAGCCCGGCCGGCCGCAGCCCCGGCCCGGTGGCCAGGAACGGTACGAAGTGGGGATGGTCGGCGAGCGCCGCCCGGTAGGAACGCCCCCACGCCAGCAGCGCGCCCGCCCAGTCCCCGCGGCCGTCGGCCCCGTCCCCGCGCCCGCCTGCCCCATTGTCGTCCCTGGTGCCGTCCGCCCCGGTACCGTCCGCCGTGCCGAACATCGACAGATCGACCTGGGCGATCACCGTGTCGGCCGCCGCGTCCAGGATCGCGTCCTTGGTGGCGAAGTGGTTGTAGAGCGAGGGCCCGCTGACCCCCAGTTCCGCGGCGAGCCGCCGGGTGGACAGCGCGGTGAGGCCCTCCGCGTCGATGAGGTCGAGCGCTGCCTCGGCGATGCGGTCGCGGGTCAGCAAGGGCTTGCGGGGGCGGGCCATGCGGCACATAGTAGAGGCTGCCGCCAGGAAACTAGCGGTGGTAGTTTCCTGTTTTCCGATCACCTCACGCGGTCGGGGACCGAAGGCGCGAAAGGGCCGGGTGCCGCAGTGGACCTTGAGCTGTCCGAGGAGCAGGCCGCCGTCAAGGCGCTGGCCAGGGACTTCACCGACCGCGAGATCACCCCCAACGCGGTTGCCTGGGACCGGGCGGAAAGCGTGGACCGGGGGATCGTGAAGAAGCTGGGCGCGCTCGGCTTCCTCGGCCTGACCGTCGACGAGCGGTACGGCGGCTCCGGCGGCGACCACCTCGCGTACTGCCTGGTCACCGAGGAGCTGGGGAGGGGCGACTCCGCGGTGCGCGGCATCGTGTCGGTCTCCCTCGGCCTTGTCGCCACGTCGATAGCGCACTGGGGCAGCGAGCGGCAGAAGCGGCGGTGGCTGCCCCGGCTCACCTCCGGCGAGGCGGTAGGGTGCTTCGGCCTGACCGAGCCCGGCACCGGCTCCGACGCGGCCGCCCTCACCACCCGGGCGGTCCGCGACGGCGACGCCTACGCGATCACCGGCAGCAAGATGTTCATCACCAACGGCACCTGGGCCGACGTGGTGCTGCTCTTCGCCCGTACCGGCGGCCCCGGCCACCGGGGGATCAGCGCCTTCCTGGTGCCCACCGACACCCCCGGACTGACCCGCCGCGAGATCCACGGCAAGCTGGGGCTGCGCGGCCAGGCGACCGCCGAACTGGTGCTGGACGGGGTGCGGGTGCCCGTCGAGGCCATGCTCGGGCCCGAGGGCAAGGGCTTCTCGGTCGCCATGGCGGCACTGGCCAAGGGCCGGATGTCGGTCGCGGCGGGCTGCGTCGGCATCGCCCAGGCGTGCCTGGAGGCGGCGGTCGGGTACGCCGGCCAGCGCGAGCAGTTCGGCGCGCCGATCGCCGGGCGGCAGCTGGTCCAGGAGCTGCTGGCCGACATCGCGGTGGACGTGGACGCCGCCCGGCTGCTCACCTGGCGGGTCGCCGACCACATCGACCGCGGGCTGCCGTTCGCCACCGAGTCCTCCACTGCCAAGCTCTACGCCAGCGAGGCCGCGGTGCGCTGCGCCAACAACGCCCTCCAGGTGTTCGGCGGCTACGGCTACATCGACGAGTACCCGGCGGGCAAGCTGCTGCGGGACGCGCGCGTGATGACGCTGTACGAGGGCACCAGCCAGATCCACAAGCTGCTGATCGGGCGGGCGCTCACCGGGGTGTCGGCGTTCTGAACGGATACTACTAGCATGAAGCATCCGCTCCGCGTCTAAGCGCTTGCTCACCGGCCGGGTAGGGTGTGGCCCTGTCAACGAACCGGAGCCGGCTGACCGGGGCGGGAGGAGCGTGCGATGAGTACGGAGGCCACCACCGGCGACGAGTCCGCCGGGAGCGGGATGGACGGCCATGAGTCCTGGGCCGACATCACGCCCGACGCCGCCCGCCGGCTGGTGATCGCCGCGGTCGAGGCGTTCGCCGAGCGCGGCTACCACGCCACCACCACCCGTGACATCGCCGGCCGCGCCGGGATGAGCCCGGCCGCGCTCTACATCCACTACAAGACCAAGGAAGAGCTGCTCTACCAGATCAGCAAGGTCGGCCACCGGCGCTCGCTGGCCCTGCTCGGCGAGGCCAGGGACGCCGCGGGTCCGGCCGCCGAGCGGCTGGCGGCAGCGGTACGGGTCTTCGTCCGCTGGCACGCCGAGCACCACACCACCGGTCGCGTGGTGCAGTACGAACTGGGCGCGCTCGGCCCCGAGCACTACACCGAGATCGTCGCGCTGCGCCGCCGGAGCGAGGAAGCGATCCGGTCGATCGTCAAGGACGGGGTGACGGCCGGGGAGTTCGACGTACCGGACGTCTCGGGGACCACCCTCGCGGTGCTGTCGCTGTGCATCGACGTGGCCCGCTGGTTCAACCCGGCCGGCCGCCGGACCCCCGACGAGGTCGGCGCGCTGTACGCCGACCTGGTGCTGCGGATGGTCCGCCGGGCGGACGCCCCGGCCGGCCCCGCGGCGTAGCCGGCGACCCGCGGCGCAACGGCGCCCGCCCGTGTACCGCCGGCCGGGCGCGTACCGCCCGCTGAGCGCCTGCCGCGCGCAGGGCGCCTACCGCCCGCGGGGCATCGGCGGGCGCCGGGCGCGGGCGCGGCTCAGAGGTAGAACCGGGCCACCGTCTCCGCCACGCACACCGGCTTGTCGCCGCCCTCGCGCTCGACCGTCACCCGGGTGACCAGCTGGATCCCGCCGCCCGCCTCCGTGACCCCGGCCACCACCGCGGTACCGCGCAGTCGCGAGCCGACCGGCACGGGGGCGGGGAAGCGGACCTTGTTGACGCCGTAGTTGACACCCATTTTCACGCCCTCGACCCGGAACAGCAGCGGGGTCAGCGAAGGGATCAGGGACAGCGTCAGGAAGCCGTGCGCGATCGTGGTCCCGAACGGGCCGGCCGCCGCGCGCTCCGGGTCGACGTGGATCCACTGGTCGTCACCGGTCGCCTCGGCGAACAGGTCGATCCGCTTCTGCTCGATCTCCACCCAGTCGGTCCAGCCGAGCTGTTCACCTACGGCGGCACGCAACTCGTCGAGCGAGGCGAAGACGCGGGGCTGCTGCGGCATGGCGGGGACCTCCTGGGCATCGCATTTGACCAAGCGCTTGCTCAGCATGGTTCCGGTGACCCGGCCTGTCAACGCGACGGCGCCGCCGGAGCCGCCGCCCCCCTTACGCCCAGACCTCCGGCCGCCGCCCCGCCCACGGCCTGGCCTGCTCCAGCTGCGCCGACAGCGAGATCAGCGTCGCCTCGTCGCCGTACCGCCCGCCCAGCATCACCCCGATCGGCAGCCCCTGCTCCGTCCAGTGCAGCGGTACGTTGACGGCGGGCTGTCCGGTCGCGTTGTAGAGCGGGGTGTACGGGGTGAAGCGCGCCAGGCCCTCGAACTCCGCCAGCGGGTCGTCGTCGTTGCGCAGCCCGCCGACCAGGGACGGCGGCTGGGCGAGCGTCGGGGTGAGGATCACGTCGTACGAGGACAGCAGCGCGTCCGCCATCAGCTGGCCCAGCCCGCGGAAGGCGCGCAGGCCGCCGGCGAAGGCGGTGCCGCCGACCTTGTCGCCCGCCGCCCGCAGCCGCCGGGTGAGCGGCATCAGCTTGGACTCGTCCTCCGGCGCCACCGGGTACATCGTCGCCAGCACCGCCCACACCGCCTCGAAGGCGCTCTTGATCGAGTCGTTGCGCGGCAGTGCCAGCTCGTCCACGTCGTGCCCGAGGTCGCGCAGCAGCGCCGCGGCGCCGTCGTGGGCGGCCCGGCAGTCGGGGTGCAGCTCCACGTCCGGCACCGGCGGGTCCACCAGTGCGACGATCCGCAGCCGGCCGGGGTCGCGGCCGACGTAGGAGGAGAAGGTCTCGCCGTTCGGCAGCGAGGGGGCGCCGTACGGGATGCCCGGCATCGACCCGGCCAGTACGTCCAGCAGCGCCGCCGCGTCCGCGACGGTACGGGCGATCGGCCCCGAGGTGCTCAGCCCGCTGATGTCGTGCTGCACCGGGCCGCCGCTGACCCGGCCCCGGCTCGGCTTGATCCCGAACAGGCCGCACGCGGAGGACGGGATACGGATCGAACCGCCGCCGTCGCTGGCCTGCGCGACCGGCGCGAGGCCGCCCGCGACCGCCGCGGCGGCGCCGCCGCTGGAACCGCCGGCCGAGCGGGTCAGGTCCCAGGGGGTGCGGGCGGGCGGCGCCAGCTTGTTCTCGGTGTAGCAGGGCAGGCCGAACTCGGGGGTGTTGGTCTTGCCCAGCAGGATCGTGCCGCCGTCGCGCAGCCGGGTGACCACGTGGTCGTCGGTGTCGGGGACATGGTCGGCGAAGGCGGCACTGCCCAGCGTGCTGCGCACGCCCGCCACGAAGTTGAGGTCCTTGACCGGGACCGCCACGCCGTACAGGGGCGGCAGCCCGCGGCCCTCGCGACGGGCGTCGCGTGCCGTCGTCTCGGCCTCCGCGGCCTGTTTGCGGGCGATCTCCGGCGTGGTGGTGATGAACGCGCCCAGCGTGGCGTCCAGCCGCTCGATCCTGGCCAGGTAGTGCTCGGTCAGTTCGACCGGAGACAGGGAGCCGTCCCTGATCGCCGCTGCTTGTTCCACTGCCGTCAGGTCGTGCAACTCGCCCATGGCCGTCCCTTCGCCGTCTGGTCTCCGTCGTCCGGCGTGATCTTCGCACTACCGGCTGGTAACGGCCAGACCCCCTCGGCCGCCGTTCCGGTGTCCCCGATCCCCGGGCGGCGCCGGAAGGGCCGCGCCCCGATCACGGCGCCGCGCCCGGCCGAGCCCGGACCCGCCCTCCGGACCCGGACGCCGGGACCGGGTGGCACCGCACCCGCCCCATCGGGCAGCATGCCCCACGCCGGGCGCACCCCGGCCCCGGTCCACCGCCGCACCCCCGTAGGGAACCGCATGAGCCTGCGCCACCACGAGATCGCCGAATCCGGCCATCGCATCCTGAACCCGTACACCGAGGAGAAGCTGATGCTCCTCGGAGAGGTCTGCCGGCTGCGGGAGGGCCAGCGGCAGCTCGATCTCGCCTGCGGGAAGGGGGAGATGCTCAGCCGGTGGGCGCAGCGGTACGGCATCGGCGGGGTCGGGGTCGACCTCAGCGAGGTGTTCCTGACCGCGGCCCGGGAGCGGGCGGCGGAACTCGGCGTCGCCGGCCGGCTGAGCTTCGAGCGGGGGAACGCCGGCACCTACCGGGCCGCGCCCGGCGCCTACGACGTGGTGTCCTGTGTCGGGGCGACCTGGATCGGCGGCGGACTCGCCGGGACCGTCGAGCTGCTGCGGCCGGCGATGCGGGCGGGCGGGCTGATGCTGATCGGCGAGCCGTACTGGAACGAGCCGGCGCCCGAGGAGGCGCTGGAGGCGATCGGCGCCGGGCCGGCGGACTTCACCTCGCTGGCCGGGACGCTCGACCGGTTCGAGGCCGCCGGGCTGGAACTGGTGGAGATGGTGCTCGCCGACGGCGACAGCTGGGACCGGTACGCGGCCGGCCAGTGGCGCGCCGTCTCCGACTGGCTGCGGGCCGCGCCCACCGGGCATCCGGACGCGGCCGACATGCGCGAGTTCCTGGACCACGCCCGGCGGACCCACCTGACCTGGACCCGGCGGTACCTGGGCTGGGGGGTGTTCGTCCTGCGGGAGGCGGACGTGCGGGAGGCGGACGGCCGCGCGGTGCCCGGGGGCGCCGGCCGGGAAAGTTGACGGATCTCCGCCTTCCGGGGTCGTCGTACCGGCGGTAACCTCCGGCGCACCCGTATCCGGAAGGAGCAGACATGCCGCTACGGACCCCACGACGGATCGGCACGCTGAGAGCGGCGGCCGCGGCCGCGCTGCTGGCCCTGGCCGCCACCCTGGTGGCCCCGCTGCCACTGGCGCGCGCCGCCGACCCCGTCACCGACTACTGCGCGGGACAGTGCGCGGACATCCTGCCGCCCGGCGAGAACGGCAACGCCACCCTCGCCGACATCCTCGCCGACAAGGTGCTCGGGACCCGGCCCTCGCACACCATGGACCAGCTCGGCCCCTACTCCTCCCTCGCGGACGGCTACCGGACCCTCACCGACGCCACCATCACCGACTTCTTCAACGACTCCTCCTTCGGGGTGCCGCCGGGCCAGGTCGCCTCGGTGACCAGCCCGCGGTCCGGCGTGACCATCACCCGGGACAAGCGGACCGGCGTCCCGCACATCAAGGGCACCACCCGGTCGGGCACCGAGTTCGGCGCCGGATACGCCGCCGCGCAGGACCGGTTGTGGCTGATGGACCTCTTCCGGCACGTGGGGCGCGGCGAGTTGTCGTCCTTCGCGGGCGGTGCCGCCGCCAACCGCGGTCTGGAGCAGGAGTTCTGGCGCCAGGCCCCGTACACCGAGGCCGATCTGCAGGCCCAGGTGGACTGGCTCGCCGCCAACGGAGGCCCGCGCGGCGGACAGGCGCTCGCCGACGCCCAGTCGTACGTCGACGGCATCAACGCCTACATCACCGCGGCCAGGAACGGGCGCTACTTTCCCGGCGAGTACGTGCTCACCGGGCACATGGACGCGATCACCAACGCCGGGACCATCGAACCGTTCCAGCTCACCGACCTGATCGCGCTCGCCTCGGTGATCGGCGCGCTGTTCGGCACCGGCGGCGGGGGAGAGGTGGAGTCCGCGCTGTCACTGCTGGCCGCGCAGCAGAAGTACGGGGTCCAGCAGGGCACCCGGGTCTGGGAGGCGTTCCGCGAACGCGACGACCCGGAGGCGACCTCCACCGTGCACGACGGCAGCAGCTTCCCGTACGCGGGCAAGCCGGCCGACGCCCAGGGCGAGGCACTGCCCGACCCGGGCTCGGTGACCGCGGAACCGCTCGTCTACGACGCGACCGGCGGCGCCACCCAGGCCACCACCGAAAGCCCGGGAGTCCTGCCGGCCGATCTGCTCGCCAACCCGCGGAAGGGCATGTCCAACGCCCTTGTGGTCAGCGGCGCGCACACCGCCAGCGGCCACCCGGTGGCCGTCTTCGGCCCGCAGACCGGCTACTTCGCACCGCAGCTGCTGATGCTCCAGGAGCTCCAGGGTCCCGGCCTCAGCGCCCGCGGCGCCTCCTTCGCGGGCCTGGGCATGTACGTCGAACTCGGCCGCGGCCAGGACTACGCCTGGAGCGCCACCTCCGCGGCGCAGGACGTCACCGACACCTACGCGGTCGAACTCTGCCAGGACGCCGCCCACTACCTCTACCACGGCGGTTGCGTGCCGATGGAGAAGCTGGAGCGCGCCAACTCCTGGTCGCCCACGGTCGCCGACTCCACCCCGGCCGGCTCCTACCGGATGCAGGTGTGGCGGACCGCCTACGGGCCGGTGGAGTACCGGGCCACGGTCGGCGGCAAACCCGTCGCGTACACCCGGCTGCGCAGCTCCTACCGGCACGAGGCCGACTCCATGATCGGCTTCCAGGAGCTGAACGACCCGGGTTTCGTCCATGACGCCGCCTCCTTCCAGCGGGCCACCCAGGACATCAACTACACCTTCAACTGGTTCTACGCCGACTCCCGGCAGACCGCCTACTACAACAGCGGCACCAACCCGGTACGGGCACCCGGCGTCGACCCCTCCTTCCCGGTGTGGGCACAGGCGCAGTACGACTGGCAGGGCTGGGACCCCGCGGCCAACACCGCCTCCTACACGCCGCCTGCGCAGCATCCGCAGTCGGTCGACCAGGACTACTACGTCTCCTGGAACAACAAGCAGGCGGTCGGCTACACCGCGGCGGCCTTCGGCAACGGCTCGGTGCACCGCGCCGACCTGCTCGACTCCCGGGTCAAGGCGCTGGTCCAGGCGGGCGGGGTGACCCGGGCGGCACTGGCCGGGGCGATGGAGGACGCGGCGCTGACCGACCTGCGCGGGGAGGACGTGCTGCCCGAACTGCTCCAGGTGATCGGCTCCGCGCCGGTGACCGATCCGCAGGAGGCCACCGCCGTGCGGCAGTTGACGGCATGGCGGGCGGCGGGAAGCAAACGGCATCCGGCGTCGGCGGGTTCGCGGACCTACGCCGACGCGGACGCCGTACGGGTGATGGACGTGTGGTGGCCGCTGCTGGTCCGGGGCGAGTTCCAGCCGGGGCTCGGGAGCGGCCTGTACGACGCGCTGGCCGCCGACCTCACCGTCGACGAGTCGCCGTCCGCGGGGCACGGGCCGACCGGTTCGCACGCCGGCAGCTCGTTCCAGTACGGCTGGTGGTCGTACGCCGACAAGGACCTGCGGGCGGTGCTCGGCCAGACCGTCCGGGGGCCGCTGGCCGAGCGCTACTGCGGCGGCGGAGTGCTGTCCGCCTGCCGCGACATGCTGCTGTCCACCCTGAAGCAGGCGGCGGCGGTTCCGGCGGCCACCGTCTACCCGGGCGACGACGGCGGCTGCGCGGCCGGTGACCAGTGGTGCGCCGACTCCATCGTGCAGCGACCGCTCGGCGGCATCGCAGACGACCGGACCGGCTGGCAGAACCGCCCGACCTTCCAGCAGGTGGTGGAGTTCCCCGCGCACCGCTGAGCACGCCCGCTCGCCCGCCCGCCGGGCGCCGGGGGCGCCCGGCCGCCGTTCCGCCGTGTGACGGGGCGCGCCCCGCCGCGGCGGAACGGCGGCGCACCGCGCCTCCGGCAGGGGCGCCCCGCGGACACGCGCGGCCCGCGGGCCGGGCCCCGGATCGTCCGAAGTGCGGCCCGCGGCACGTGCCGCACCGGTCGGCCCGCCTCTTCCGATCCGGGTGACCGACCGCTTAGTATGCACTCAGTGTGCGACGAGGGGGGCCGCCGGGAGCCGCCGAGCCGAAGGAGACACGCCGTGGCCGTGGAAGCGCTGCGCGACGCCCGGGTGGTCGTGACCGGGGCGGGCGGCGGTATCGGAGCCGCGCTCGCCCGCAGGTTCGCCGCCGAGGGCGCCCGGGTGGCCGTCAACGACCTCGACGCCGACGCAGTCCGCGAGCTCGCCGCCGAGATCGGCGCCGCGGCCGTACCCGGCGACGCCTCCGCGGTGGTGCCCGCCGCCCGTACCGCGCTCGGCGGCCGGATCGACGTCTTCTGCGCCAACGCCGGAGTCGGCACCGGAGGCGGCCCCGAGGCCGACGAAGCCGACTGGGAGCTGGCCTGGGACGTCAATGTGATGAGCCATGTACGCGCCGCTCGGGCCCTGCTGCCCGACTGGCTGGAGCGCGGTGCGGGCCGCTTCGTGTCCACCGTCTCCGCCGCCGGCCTGCTGACGATGATCGGCGCGGCGCCGTACTCCGTCACCAAGCACGGCGCGCTCGCCTTCGCCGAGTGGCTCTCGCTCACCTACCGGCACCGCGGGGTCCGCGTCCACGCGGTCTGTCCGCAGGGCGTGCGCACCGACATGCTCCGCTCCACCGGGCTCGCGGGCGACCTCGTGCTCGCCCCGACCGCCATCGAACCGGAGGACGTGGCGCAGGCGGTGCTCGACGGGATCGCGGCCGAGCGCTTCCTGATCCTGCCGCACCCCGAGGTGGCGGACTACTATGCGGCCCGCGCCACCGAACCGGAGCGCTGGCTCGGCGGCATGAACCGGCTCCAGCGCGGCTATGAGGAACTTCAGGTTAAGGAGGCAGCCGGACGCGGCGCCGCCGGGCCCGCCGCCTCGGGGCGGGGAGCGGAACCGGCATGACGCGCCGCGCCGGGCGGCGACCGGGCCGGGGCCGGGGCCGGGGTGCGGACGGACCCGGAGCACACAAACGACCGGCGGGCGGAGCGCGCCCGGAGCGAGGGAGACAGGACGGGCCATGGCACGGAACGTGACAAGCGGCGCCGGCGGCGGACCGGGTAGCGGCACCGTCGCCGCGGTCCCCGAGCGGCTGCTCGCCGAGGCCACCCGGCTCTTCGCCGAACGCGGCTACGACCGCACTTCCGTACAGGAGATCGTCGAGGCGGCCGGCGTCACCAAGGGCGCCCTCTACCACTACTTCGGCTCCAAGGACGATTTGCTGCACGAGATCTACGGCCGGGTGCTGCGCCTGCAGACCGAGCGGCTCGACGCGATCGCCGCCCGTACCACCGGCGTGTCCGAACGGCTCGCCGAGGCGGCTGCCGACGTCGTGGTCACCAGCATCCAGAACCTGGACGACACCAAGATCTTCTTCCGCTCCATGCACCAGCTCAGCCCGGCGAAGCAGAAGGAGGTACGGGCCGAACGCCGCCGCTACCACGAGACGTTCCGCTCGTTGGTCGAGGAGGGGCAGCGCGACGGCCACTTCCGGCCGGAGCTGCGCCCCGACCTGGTGGTCGACTACTTCTTCGGCTCGGTGCACCACCTCGGCACCTGGTTCCACGCGGACGGCCCGCTGTCCGCGGAGGCGGTCGCCGCCGAGTTCTCCGACCTGCTGCTGCACTCGGTGCGGCGGCCCTGACACCCCGGTCCCTGGACAGACCGGGCCCCCGACGCCCCGGGCATCTGAAGGCCCGGCCCCGGGTCCCCCCGCCCGAGCCCCGAGCCGCCAGCTCCTGAAGCCCCGAGCCCCGAAGCCCTGAACCCACCGGGAGTCCCCACGTGAAGGCATGGCGCGTGCACCAGACCGGGCAGCCGCGCGAGGCGATGCGCCTCGACGAGGTGCCGACCCCCGCACCCGGCCCGGGGGAGGCACTCGTCCGGGTGCTGGCCGCGAACGTCAACTTCCCCGACGCGATGCTCTGCCGCGGCGAGTACCAGATCAAGCCGCCGCTGCCGTTCACCCCGGGCGTCGAACTGTGCGGCGAGATCGTCGCGCTCGGCGAGGGCGCCACCGGCCCCACCGCCCGGATCGGCGCCCGGGTGATCACCCCGGCGCTGCTGCCCGGCGGCGCGTTCGCCGAGTACGCCGTGGTGACCGCCGGCGGCGTGCTGCCCGCCCCCGAGGCGCTGGACGACGCGGAGGCCGCCGCCCTGCACATCGGCTACCAGACCGGCTGGTTCGGGCTCCACCGCAGGGCCGTGCTGCGCCCCGGCGAGACCCTGCTGGTGCACGCCGCCGCGGGCGGCGTCGGCAGCGCGGCCGTCCAGCTCGGCAAGGCGGCGGGCGCCACCGTGATCGGCGTCGTCGGCGGCGCCGGCAAGGCGAAGGCGGCCGCCGACCTCGGCGCGGATCTGGTGGTCGACCGGCACCGGGAGGACTTCGTCGCCGTCGTCAAGGAGGCGACCGCCGGCCGCGGAGCCAACGTCGTCTACGACCCGGTGGGCGGCGACGCGTACGCCCGCTCCACCAAGTGCGTCGCCTTCGAGGGCCGCATCGTGGTCGTCGGCTTCACCAGCGGCACCGTCCCGGCCCCCGCCCTCAACCACGCCCTGGTCAAGAATTACTCGATCCTGGGCCTGCACTGGGGCCTGTACAACACCTACGACCCGGTCGCCGTCCGGCAGGCCCACGACGAACTCACCCGGCTGGCCGCCGAGGGCGCGATCAGGCCCCTCGTCACCGAGCGGCTGCCGCTGGACGCCGCCGCCGACGCCGTGCAGCGCGTCGCCGACGGCGCCACCACGGGCCGGCTGGTCGTACTCCCTTGACCGCCGCGGCGCCTTGACCGCCGCGGCGGCGCGGGTGCCGGGCCGGACCGCTGGTCAGACGGTCCGGCCCGGCACCCGGCGGTTCCGGCGGGACCGCCGGTCACACGGTCCCGCCCGGCGCCCGGTGGTCCTCTGCGTACTTCTTCAGCTCGCGCCGGGCCAGCGACCGCTTGTGCACCTCGTCCGGGCCGTCGGCCAGCCGCAGGGAGCGGGCGGCGGCGAAGAGCCGCGCCAGCGGGAAGTCCTGGCCGACCCCGCCCGCGCCGTGCGCCTGGATGGCTCGGTCGATGATCCGCTGGACGGCGGCCGGGGTGGCGATCTTGATGGACTGGATCTCGGTGTGGGCCCCCTGATTGCCGACGGTGTCCATCAGCCAGGCGGTCTTGAGGACCAGCAGCCGCAACTGCTCTATCTCGACCCGGGCCTCGGCGATCCACTCCTGGACGACGCCCTGGTCGGCGAGCGGCCTGCCGAAGGCGGTCCGGGAGGTGACCCGGCGGCACATCAGCTCCAGGGCCCGCTCGGCCATGCCGATCAGCCGCATGCAGTGGTGGATCCGGCCGGGCCCCAACCGGGCCTGGGCGATGGCGAATCCGCCGCCCTCCTCGCCGATGATGTTCTCCGCCGGGACCCGTACGTCGTGGAAGACCAGTTCGGCGTGGCCGCCGTGGTCGGCGTCGTCGAAGCCGAACACCTCCATGCCGCGCCGCACTTCGACCCCGGGGGTGTCGCGCGGGACCAGGATCTGGCTCTGCTGGCGGTGGCGGGCGGCGGTCGGGTCGGTCTTGCCCATCACGATGAGGATCCGGCAGTCCGGGTTCATCGCGCCGGAGATGTACCACTTGCGGCCGTTGATGACGTACGAGTCGCCGTCGCGCCGGATCCGCGTCTCGATGTTGGTGGCGTCGGAGGAGGCGACGTCAGGTTCGGTCATCGCGAACGCGGACCTGATCTCCCCGGCCAGCAGCGGTTCCAGCCACTCCTTCCGCTGCCGCGGGGTGCCGAACTCGGCGAGCACCTCCATGTTGCCGGTGTCGGGCGCCGCGCAGTTGAGGGCGGGCGGCGCCAGATAGGGGCTGCGGCCGGTGAGTTCGGCCAGCGGCGCGTACTGGAGGTTGGTCAGTCCGGCGCCGTACTCACCGGGCAGGAAGAGGTTCCACAGGCCCCGCCGCCTGGCCTCGGCCCTGAGCTCGCGGACCACCGGCGGCGCCGACCAGCGGGCGTCGCCGGTGATCCGCCCGCGCTGCTCGGCGAAGACGGCCTCGGCGGGATGGACGTGCTCGTCGAGGAAGGCGCCCAACTCGGCGCGCAGCTCCTCGGTGCGGGTGTCGTAGGCGAAATCCACGGTGCTTCAGCCCTCGCTTGTGGTGGGTCGGACCTGCCGTCGCCCCAGGGTGCGCAGGCCGTGGTCGATGAAGCCGGGGACGAGGTCGCCGATGTGCTCGAATCCGGCGCCGAGCGTCCGGCCGAGCGTCCAGCGGTAGTGGATGCCTTCGAGGATCACGGCGAGCTTGAAGTAGGCGAACGCGGTGTACCAGTCGATCGCGGACACGTCACGGCCGGAGCGGCGCGCGTACCGCTCGACGAGTTCACCGCCGGCCGGGTAGCCGGGGGCGCTGCCGACGGCGGGGGCGGACCCCGCGCCCTCGGCGCGCAGCTCGCCGTACATCACCAGCAGGCCGAGGTCGGTGAGCGGGTCGCCGAGGGTGGACATCTCCCAGTCCAGGACCGCGGTGAGCCGGCCGCCGTCGTCGATCAGCACGTTGTCCAGCCGGTAGTCGCCGTGTACCACCGCCGGGGCGGGGGAGGCGGGCGGGGCGGCGCCGAGTCCGGCGTGCAGCTCGTCGAGGCCGGGCAGCTCACGGCTGCGGGAGGCGTCGAGCTGCTTGCCCCAGCGGCGCAGCTGGCGGTCGAGGAAGCCCTCGGGGCGGCCGAAGTCGGCCAGGCCCACCGCGCCGGGGTTCACCGCGTGCAGGTCGACCAGGGTGTCGGTGAGGGTGAGCACGGCGGCCCTGGTCCGCTCCGGCCCGATCGCCCGCAGCTGCCGCTCGTCGCGGTACGGGGTGCCGGGCACCGACTCCATCACGTAGAAGGGGGCGCCGACGACCTCCGGGTCCGTGCAGAGCAGCAGGGTGCCGGGGACCGGGACCGGGGTGCCGGCGAGGGCGCTGATCACCCGGTGCTCGCGGGCCATGTCGTGCGCGGTGGCCAGTACGTGGCCGAGCGGTGGCCGGCGGACCACCCAGCTGCCGGTGCCGTCGGTGACGGCGTAGGTGAGGTTGGACCGGCCGCCCTCCAGGAGCCGGGCCCGCAGGCCGCCGGCCACCAGCCCGGGGAGCTCCCGGTCCAGGTGGCCGCGCAGCCGGCCGAGGTCCAGGCCCGGCGGGTCGTCGGTCTCGGTCATACGTGCTCGCTCCTGGTCGGCCGGCGGGGTACGGAAGCCGCTCTCGATCATACCGACTGGTCGGTATGCGGTCCAGATCCCGGACGGGTGTCCCGGCGTCCCCCGCATTGACGGCCGCCGCCCCGCGCGCCTAGGCTCTGGTCTCATGGGTGAACGGGATTCATATATGCGGACAATGGTCGTTCCGGGAGCGCTCACCGTCGCCGAAGTGCGGCTGACCCCCATCCTCATCGCCGACCCGCCGCTGCTCAACACCCAGGGCGTCCACCAGCCGTACACGCCGCGGCTCGTCATCGAGGCCGTCACCGCCGACGGCACGACCGGGGTCGGTGAGACATACGGGGACACGCGCTATCTCGACCTGGCCGCACCGCTGGCCAAGGCGCTCCCCGGCCACCCGGTCAGCGACCTGAACGGCCTGTCCGCCCTCGCGGAACAGGTCTGCGGCGACCCGGCCGACACCTCCGACTCGGTGGCCGCCGGCGGTCTGCGCGGCGTCCAGACCGCCGACAAGCTGCGGCTCTCGGTCGTCTCCGGGTTCGAGGTGGCCTGCCTGGACGCCCTCGGCAAGGCCCTCGGCCTGCCGGTGCACGCGCTGCTCGGCGGCAAGGTCCGCGACAGCGTCGACTACAGCGCCTACCTCTTCTACCGGTTCGCCGCCCACCCGCTGGGCCGGGGCGAGAGCGACGACTGGGGCGCGGCCCTCGACCCGGCCGGCGTCGTCGCCCAGGCCCGCCGCTTCGCCGACACCTACGGCTTCGGCTCGTTCAAGCTCAAGGGCGGCGTCTTCCCGCCCGAGCAGGAGGTCGCCGCGGTCCGCGCCCTCGCCGAGGCGTTCCCCGGCCGGCCGCTGCGGCTCGACCCCAACGGCGCCTGGTCGGTGGCGACCTCGCTTGCGGTGGCCCGCGACCTCGCCGGCGTCCTGGAGTACCTGGAGGACCCGGCAGGCGGCACCGGCCGGATGGCCGAGGTCGCGGCCGGCGCCGGCGTCCCGCTGGCCACCAACATGTGCGTGACCACCTTCGCCGAGATCCCGGAGGCGTTCGCCCGCGGCGCCGTCCAGGTGGTGCTCTGCGACCACCACTACTGGGGCGGCCTGCGCAGCACCCAGCAACTCGCCGCCGTCTGCCGGACGTTCGGGGTGGGCCTGTCCATGCACTCCAATACCCACCTGGGCATCAGCCTGGCCGCCATGAACCACGTGGCGGCCACCGTGCCCAACCTGGACTACGCCTGCGACACGCACTACCCGTGGCAGACCGAGGACGTGATCACCGAGCGGCACGTCTTCACCGGCGGCCGGCTCGCCGTCAGCGACCGCCCGGGCCTCGGGGTGGAACTCGACCGCGGCGCCCTCGGCGTCCTGCACCGCCGCTGGCTGGACGACGACGGGACGCTGCGCGACCGCGACGACGCCGCGGCGATGCGCGAGGCAGACCCGGACTGGCGGACCCCGGCGGTGCCCCGCTGGTAGCGCCGGGTCCGCACGGCCGCCAAACCCGCACCGCCACCGCGACAGCGGCATCACGACCCCGGCGCCACCGCCGGGCCGACCGCCTCCCGCCCGTCGGCCAGGTCCTCAGGGGCCGCTCGAAGCCGAGCACGGACACGGGTCCGCTCCGGGGCGGTGCGGGCGGTTGCGGCGGCGGGGTCAGCGGGGGAGCGCGGCCAGCGCGCGCCGGGCGATGTCCTGCGGGCCGCCTTCGACGGACACCACCGCGCCGGCCTCGTCCGGTTCCAGCGCCTCCAGGGCCGCCAACTGGGAGGCCAGCAGGCCGGGCGGCATGAAGTGCCGCGTCCGCGCCGCCAGCCGGTCGGCGATCAACCGCGGTGGGCCGTCCAGGTGCAGGAAGAACAGCGCAGGGGCGGCGGCCCGCAGCCGGTCCCGGTAGCGGCGCCGCAGTGCCGAGCAGCTGACCACTCCGCCGCGGTCGCCGCGACCGGCGACCCACTCGGCGATGGCGTCCAGCCAGGGCGCCCGGTCCGCGTCGTCCAGCGGGTGACCGGCCGCCATCTTGGCGACGTTGGCGGGCGGGTGGAAGTCGTCGGCCTCGGCGTAGGGCACTCCGAGGCGCTCCGCGAGCAGCCCGCCGACCGTGGACTTGCCCGAACCGGACACCCCCATCACCGCGACCACGGGCCGCGGGGCGGATATGCCGTCCATGTCGCTCCTACCTCCTTGGGCGGACCGGCCGTCGGGGAGCCACGGGGCAGCAAGCGCCTGCTCCGGGACGCGCCGACCACTGAACACGAAGAGGCACGGCGTATTCAAGAGCCGGTGACGCAACAGACATACGACACGGCCGAGCCGAGTCGAGTCGAGCCGCCCGCCCGGCGTTCCGGCCCGGCCCTCGCCTCCCGGAGGCGCCCGCCGGGGACCGTGCCGCGCACCAACGGACCGGAGCCGCGCCACGGGCGTCCCGCCTACGGTGGTCCGCGCGGCGGTCCCGCTGCTGGAGGCCGTGCGGCGGGGCGCTGCGCGAGCCAGGCATCCCCCCACAGCGGCGGTCGCCGGGCTGGGGCGCGGGCGCGGTGGAAGCGGCGGGCGGACAGGCGCCGGATGTCAGG
The DNA here is from genome assembly GCF_031844685.1 of Streptomyces sp. ITFR-21. Classification (NCBI taxonomy): domain Bacteria; kingdom Bacillati; phylum Actinomycetota; class Actinomycetes; order Kitasatosporales; family Streptomycetaceae; genus Actinacidiphila; species Actinacidiphila sp. ITFR-21. Next base: position 997,283 of record NZ_CP134605.1, on the reverse strand, counting down.
CGCCGGGCGGTGGCGCGGCCGGGTACCGGGCGCCCGGTGGCGGGTGGCGGGTGGCGGGCGCCCGGTGGCCGTCGGCCGTCGGCCCGCGGCGCGGGCGGCCAACCCGCGGGCGTACGTCCGACGCCCGGCCGGTCCGTAAACCCGTTGAACGGGCCCGGCCCTGCTGCCGCACTGGACGGGTGACCGAACGCCCGTCCCCGCCGCAGCCGTTCCGGTGGACCCTGTCCTCTTACGGAGGCGCCGCCCCGGACCGGCTCGGCGCGCTCACCGACGGCACCGGCCCGGCGTCGCTCTGGCACCTGCCAAAACTCACCGTGTGCACCGGCAAGGTGCTCGCCCGTGCCCGCGCCGGCGACCTCTGCTTCGTCGGACGGTCGCTGGACCCGATGTACGACCTGCTCACCGGCGCCCTCGAGGACACCGCCCGGCGGGGCGCGCTGACCCGGCTGCCGACCTCGGCCCGGCGGTTGACCCGCTTCGCCGAACCCGAGCGGGGCCGCTTCCGCGACCACCCGGCCGCCGCCGGCCTCGAACCGTACGCGCTGGCCCGCCGCAAACGCCCGCTCGCCGTCGTGGACATCGTCTACCGCGGCTCCACCTTCGACACCGTCCACCGCGAACTGGCCGCCTGGATCCAGGAAAGCCGCGAGCCCTGGGCGGTGATCCGCCGCAAGCTGCGCTATGTCGGGGTGACCGTCCGCGGCCGGAGCAGCCCGCACGCCGACCGCTGTCAGCAGTCGCAGGAGTCCGCCCGCTGGGCGCGCACCTGCCCGCCGGGCACGTGGTCAGCGTGTCGCTGCCCTGGCGGGTGTGGAGCTGGTACGGCAACGACCAGCCCAAGCTGCACGGCTCCTTCCCGCCCGACCGCCGGTTCGACCCGGCCGCGGCCGAGCCCTGGCACCACGAGGCGCTGCCCGAGGCGCTCGCCGAGGCGCGGGCGCTGGTGGCGGCGGGCCGGACCCGTACCGTACGGGACGGTTTGGTGCGGACCGTCGCCGGCGGACCGGGATTCGCCGACCGGGAGGTGCGGGCCCTGGTGAGCGCCCTGTGCCACCGGGCCCGCTGAGCCCGGCGGCGGCCCCGCGGTGCGGGGCGGCCCGGGGCGGGGGGCGCACCGGCGCGGACCGGCCGGCGGAACCCGGACGCCCGGAGGGAACCACGCGTCACAGGACCAGCGCCGCGCCGAACACCGCGAGTGCCACCGTGCAGCCCAGCACCGACACCGCCGCCCACAGCGGCATCGCGGGCGGGCGCCGGGCGCTCAGCCGCCGGATGCGCACATGGGCGAGCCATCCGAAGGCCACCAGGGCCAGCAGCACCAGGCAGACCGCGACCGCCCGCAGCGGACCGCCGCCGGTGCGCAGCGCCTGGCGCAGCGCGAGCACCGCCGCGACCGCGCAGGACAGCGTCGTACGCCGCCACGCCAGCTGGGTCCGCTCCGGCTGGAGCCCCGGGTCGCGGTCCGGATCGCGACCGGCGGGACCGTCGTCCGGCGGCGGAAAGGCCCGCGGGCTCATCACGCCCGGCCGAAGAGAACGACCGCCACCATGGCCACCGCCAGGACCGCGACCAGCAGGGCGAGCGCGGCAGGGAAGCGGGAGACCGGCAGATCGGCGCCCTGCCGCATGGCGCGTTCGCAGCGGACCCAGTGATTGACCGCACGCAGCGCGCAGGTCACGCCGCCCGCCAGCAGGGCCAGGGCCAGCGCCGCGCGGACCCAGCGGGCGAGGTGGTCGGTGAGGAACTGGTCGACCGCGAAGCCGCCGCCGACCAGGGCGAGGGCGGTCCGGATCCAGGCGAGGAAGGTGCGCTCGTTGGCGAGCGAGAAGCGGTAGTCGGGCGTCGTGCCCTCCCGCCGCGCCCGGACCGGCGCGAACCACAGCCGTACCGCGTCCAGGACCCCGCGCGGCCCGCCCGTAGCGCTCACCCGCCCACCCTAACCAGGCGGACCGGCCGGCACCGGGCCCCGCCGACCGCCGTGGCGGCCGCGGGCGACGGCGCCAGGGGCGGGGAGGAGCGGGCCGGGCCGGGACCGGCGAAGGGCGGGGGTCACGGCGCAACGCCCGGCGCGGCCCGCGGGCCGCGCCGGGCGACCGGCGCCTTCGCCGGCGGGGATCACCTTCCGCCGTCCGCGCGCCACGCGAGCAGCCTGCGGTACGCCTCCAAGCCGTCGGGCACCCACTCCCACTCCGGCAGCCGGGCGGTCAGCTCGTCCTCGGTGAGGAAGGTGTGCCACGCCACCTCCTCCACCTGCGGGGACACCGGCAGTTCGCACCGCACCTGGTAGACGGCCGACCACCAGGCGCGCGGACCGTCCTCGTAGAGGAACCTGAACAGCGGCTCGGGCCGCGGCAGCCCGCGCACCCCCAGCTCCTCCTCCGCCTCCCGCAGCGCCGTCTCGTCGTAGCTCTCGCCCGCGCCGACCACACCGCCGACGAACATGTCGTACAGCGAGGGGAAGACCAGTTTGCGGGCGGTCCTGCGGTGCACGAAGATCCGCTCCCGCGCGTCCCGGACCAGGATGAACGCGCAGCGGTGGCGCAGCCCGCGCTCGTACGCCACCCCGCGCGGCGACTGCCCGACCACCCGGTCGTGCTCGTCCACGATGTCGATGATCTCGTCGGCCGACAACAGGCCCTCGGGCTCCGGCGGCAGGCTGCTCGTGTCACTCATCCGGTGATTGAACCATCCGCCGTGCGGGTGTTACCCGTGGCCTTGCGCGGCGCCGGGCCGGGCAAGATGATCGTGCCGGTCAGTGACCCGGAAGGATCCCGGAAGGATCCCGGAAGAGACCGGAAGAGACCGGAAGAGAAGCGACGGGAGCCCACGGTGAGCGATACGGCGAGGGTGCGCGGGCCGGGTGCGCGTCCGCCGGGGGCGCCGCTGCGGATCGCCAACTGCTCCGGCTACTACGGCGACCGGCTCTCGGCGGCCCGGGAGATGGTCGAGGGCGGTCCGATCGACGTCCTGACCGGCGACTACCTCGCCGAACTGACCATGCTGCTGCTGTGGAAGGCCCGGCAGCGCGACCCCGACGGCGGCTACGCGGTCTCCTTCCTCGCCCAGATGCGGGACGTGCTCGGCACCTGCCTGGACCGCGGCATCAAGATCGTGGCCAGCGCGGGCGGCCTCAACCCGGCGGGCCTGGCCCGCAGGCTCCGTGAAGCCGCCGCGCCCGGCGGCCTGCACCCGTCCGTCGCCCACGTCGAGGGCGACGACCTGCTGGACCGGCTGCCCGGACTCCAGGCCCGCGGCCACGACCTCGCCCACCTGGCCGACGGCCGCCCGCTGGCCGGCGCCGGCGTGACCCCGGTCACCGCCAACGCCTATCTCGGCGGCTGGGGCATCGCCGAGGCGCTGCGGGCCGGCGCCGACGTGGTGATCTGCGGCCGGGCCACCGACGCCTCGCTGGTCGTCGGACCCGCCGCCTGGGCCTTCGGCTGGGCGCTCGACGACTGGGACCGGCTGGCCGGCGCGGTCACCGCGGGCCACATCATCGAATGCGGGACCCAGGCCACCGGCGGCAACTACTCCTTCTTCACCGAAATCCCCGACCCGGTGCACCCCGGCTTCCCGATCGCCGAAGTGCACGCCGACGGCTCCAGCGTCATCACCAAGCACCCCGGCACCGGCGGCGCGGTCACCGTCGGCACCGTCACCGCCCAACTGCTCTACGAGATCGGCCACCCCTCCTACCTCAACGCCGACGTGGTGGCCCGCTTCGACACCGTGGCGCTCACCCGGCAGGGCCCCGACCGGGTGGCCGTCGGGCCGGTCGCCGGCGACTCCGCGCCCGCCACCCTCAAGGTCTGCCTCAACCACCGCGGCGGCTACCGCAGCGCGGCGACCTGCGTGCTCACCGGCCTCGATCTCGACGCCAAGGCCGACTTCGCCGAGGCCATGCTGCTCGACGCCACCGGCGGGCCCGGCGGCTTCGCCGCGTACGACCTGCGGCGCGAGCACGGCGGCGAGGCGGACCGCCTCACCCTCACCGTCAAGGACGCCGACCCGGAGACCGTGGGGCGCGGCTTCTTCGCCGCCGTCGCCGGCACCGCGCTGGCCGGCTACCCGGGGCTCCACCTGGAACACGCCGCGCCCAAGGCGACCGAGTACGGCGTCTACTGGCCGGCCCTGGTCCCGGCCGCGGAGGTCCCCTCGCACGTGGTGCTCGGCGACGGCACCCGCCTGCCCGTGCCGCGGGCCGACGTCCAGCAGCCGTCGGCGCCGCGGGCTTCGCAGCAGGCGGAGCCGTCGGGGCGGTCGGGACGGTCGGGGCCCGCGTCGCCGGTGCCGGTGCCGGCACCGTCCGTGCCGCGGCCCGGTACGCCGCGGGCGGACGCCGTACCGCCGGCGCCCGTACCGCCGCTGTCCGCCCGCCCGGCCCGCCCCGACCGTCCGGCGGTGTCCGGGGCGTACCGCGGCCGTACCGTACGGCTCCCGCTCGGCACCCTGGTCGGCGCGCGGTCCGGCGACAAAGGCGGCGACGCCAACGTGGGCCTGTGGGCGACCGACGACGAGACGTACGCCTGGCTGCGGGAATACCTCGCCGTCCCCAGGCTGCGCGGACTGCTGCCGGAGACCGCCCGGCTCCAGGTGAGCCGCTACGAACTTGCCAACCTCCGGGCGCTGAACTTCGTGGTGCACGGCCTGCTGGGCGACGGCGTCGCCGCCTCGACCAGCGCGGACCCGCAGGCCAAGGCGCTGGGCGAGCGGCTGCGGGGCCGCCTGGCCGACATCCCCGAGCGGCTGCTGGACCCGGCGGCGGCCGGCGCCGCCCCCGGGCGCGGCTGACCGGCGCGGCTGACCGGCGCGGGCGCGGGCCTTGCGGCAAGGGCGAGCGGCCGGGATGAGCGGGCGGGGGCCTTCGAGGGCGTTAACTGGTGCCGAAGGTGACACGGTAATAGCAGCCCCCCTTGCAGGCCATGGTGGCGGAGTCGTCGAAGGCGTAGGAGTACGCGTACGGCTCGGCCTTCTTGAAGACCTGGGTGTAGTCCACGGGCCACTTGGACGGCACGCAGTTCTCCCGCCCGGCCCAGGCGCCCCGGCAGCAATAGGTGTCGCCGCCGAACGCGGCGCAGGGCGGCTTGCAGCCGATGACCTGCCCGTCGTCGTTCCTCGCCTCCATCGCGGCCGGGCAGTCGACCGGCTGGGTGCAGGCGCCCTTGTAGCAGCCGTCGGCGGTCAGCGGGTCGCTGCCGGTGCTGTGCGAGACGTTGATGTACATCGGCAGGTTGGAGCCGTCGACCATGCTGACGTCGTAGAAGTCCATGCCGTCGAAGGAGTTCAGGGTGAACTCGCCGAGCGTGGTCGGGGTGGTCGGCCCGCCGCAGCCGGTGGTGCAGTCGCCGGTCAGGCAGGACCCCGAGGCATCGCCCGCGCAGCCGGTGCGGCCCCAGATCCGCCCGCCCCAGGAGTTGCCGACGGTCAGCGACGTGCTCTGGCCGGGCTGGAGCCTGCGGCCCCCGGGATAGGCGGGGGAGTCGGTGACGACGGCCCACACGACCTGCTGGGTCCGGTTGACCAGGGTGATGCTGCGCTGTCCGGCCGGGGCGGCGGGCATCGCGGCGGGCGGTGGGGCGGTGGTGGCCGTCGGCTTCCTCGGCGCGGCCTTCTTCGTGATGCCGCGCGGCGCGGCCGCCGCGTTCCCGGCCGGCTTCGGCAGCTTGCCCGGGGTGGACTGCGCCTCGCCCGTCGGGCTCGGGCGGGCCGAGCGGTCCAGCTCCGACCCGGGGCCGTTGGAGGACGCCGCCGACGGGCCGGCGCCGACCGCGCTCCGCTCGTTCGCGCCCGGTGACCGCTCCGGACCGGACGGCCAGACGATCACCGCGACCGCCGCCACGGCGGCGACCACGGCCGCCACCACCCAAACCCGCGAGGGCCGCGCCCGGTGCCGGCTGCGTGCCGTTCCATACCTCATGCACCGGAGACCGGCCGCGCTCCGCCCCGATAACGTAAATCCGCCGCGGCGGGCCGCCCTGCGCCCGTGCCGGCGCGCCGGAAGCCGCGGCCGGGGATGTCTCCGGCGGCTCGTTCCAGCAGATCACCGCCCGTTTGAGCTGAGTGCGCGCGAGGCGGCCCGGCGAGTCGGGGAAACGCGGTGGATCTTTTGCAGAGCCAGGACCAACCATGACCCGAACAATGACATTCGGAGAGTCATCATGGGTTCCGTCCGAGGGAGTGGGGCCCGCGGAAGTCTGCGAGGGGCGAGACGCATGGAAGCCGACGTTGTGCGCAAGGCGAACCCCCTGCTGCGGGACTGCCACGCATCGGAGCAGCAGGTCGTCACCCGGCTCAAGGACTACTTCCCCGAGCTGACGGTGGGGGACCGCGAGATGTACACCAGCGAGGCGTGGGACCTGGTGCACGGCGTCCACCCGGCGATGTGACTCCCGCTCCACGCACCGGGCGGGGCATGATCGGGGCATGAGCAACCTCGACGTGAAACCGGCGGCCACGGAGTGCGGCGGACGCGAGGACGTGTCCGCCGCCCCGGTCCGCGAACTGCTCGCCGCCCGTACCGTCGCCCTCGGGGAGAGCACCGAGGTCCGCCGGCTACTGCCGAACCTCGGCCGCCGGATGGTCGGCGCCTGGTGTTTCATCGACCATTACGGGCCCGACGACATCGCCCGGCAGCCCGGTATGCAGGTGCCGCCGCACCCGCACATCGGTCTGCAGACGGTGAGCTGGCTGCACGAGGGCGAGGTGCTGCACCGCGACAGCCTCGGCAGCGAGCAGACGGTACGTCCCCGCGAGCTGGGGCTGATGACGTCCGGGCGGGCGATCGCGCACAGCGAGGAGTCCCCCCGCGAGCACGCCCGCTCTCTGCACGGCGCCCAGCTGTGGGTGGCGCTCCCGGACGCCGACCGGCACTGCGCGCCCGCCTTCGAGCACCACGCCGGGCTGCCCGAGATCAGCGGCGGCAACGGTCTGCGGGCCACCGTCATCCTCGGCGAACTCGACGGCGCGCGGTCTCCCGGTACGACCTACTCGCCCCTCGTCGGCGCCGACGTCGACCTGGCCGCCGGCACCCGCGCCCGGCTGCCGCTCCAGCCGGACTTCGAGTACGCGGCCCTGACCATGTCCGGTGCGGCCGAGGTCGACGGCGTCCGCCTCGCCCCCGGTTCCCTGCTCTACCTCGGCGCCGGCCGCAGCGCCCTCCCGCTGGCCGCCGACACCCCCAGCTCCCTGGTGCTGCTGGGCGGCGAGCCCTTCGAGGAGCACCTCCTCATGTGGTGGAACTTCGTGGGACGATCTGCTGATGACATCAGAAGAGCCCGTGAGGACTGGCACAAGGGCGATCGCTTCGGCGAGGTCCACGGCTACAACGGCGAGCGTCTGACGGCGCCGGCCCTCCCGTCAACTCCGCTGAAACCGCGCGGCCGGGAGCGCTGACCTGTGCTTTTTTGACCAGAGAAGCCACCATGGCTCGTCGACCTACGGCAGTGCCGGGATGGTATCGAGACGTCATCGACCCTGATTCTGAAGGTGTACTGGGGCGTGGCCCGATCGGTTCGGCGAATCGCGGGTGTGATGGTTTGTATCCAGGCGTGCCAGACCTGATGCTGACCTCATGCTGACTTCTGTGACGAGGCGTCAGTTCTTGTCGCCGACGTTAAGGCTGAGCCGCCATCTGAATTGCGTCCGACGGACCGGCTCGTTTTGTCTACCCGTTGTCACCTACAGGGGGAGACGCCGACGTTGAAGCTTCCCCGTTGACTTGGACACCTGGAAACTGGGACGTGAGGTTCCAGAGGAAGTAGAAGCCAGGTGAGCAACAAGCAGGGCAAGCGGTACTCGGAGGAGTTCAAGCGGGACGCGGTGGCGTTGGCCCGCTCCTCCAGCAAGACGGTCACCGAGGTGGCCCGGGACCTGGGGGTCAGCCCGGAGGGTCTGCGGGCTTGGGTCAAGCAGGACAAGGTCGACCGCGGTGAGGGCAGTCCGGGCGAGCTGACCAGCGCTGAGCACGAGGAACTGCGCCGCCTGCGCCGGCAGAACCTCGAACAGCAGAAGACCATCGAGGTCCTGAAAAAAGCGACGGCCTTCTTCGCGCGGGAGAGCGACCGGTGAGCGAGGTCTACCGGTTCACCGCGGCGGAGAAGGCCTCCTACCCGGTCTCCTTGCTGTGCCGCATCCTCGGCGTGCACCGCTCCTCCTTCTACGCCTGGGCCGACGGCGAACAAGCCCGGCGTGCGCGCCTGCGTGCCGACGATGCGCTCGCGCACGACATCACCGTGGTCCACCTGGCTTCCAGGGGCGCCTACGGCGTCCCGCGCGTCCACGCCGAGTTGCGGCGGCTGGGCCACGGCGTGAACCGCAAGCGTGTCGAGCGGCGGATGCGCGAACGAGGCATCGCCGGGATCACCCGCCGCCGGCGCCGGTCGCTGACCCGCCCGGACAACAAGGCCCGGCCCGCACCGGACCTGATCAGCCGTGACTTCACCGCTGCCCGCCCCGGAACCCGCCTGGTCGGCGACATCACCTACCTGCCCACCGAGCAGGGCTGGCTCTACCTGGCCAGCTGGCTGGACCTGGCCACCCGCGAGGTCGTCGGCTGGTCGATGGCCGACCACCACCGCGCCGACCTGGTCATCGACGCCCTGCGCATGGCCCACGGACGCAGCCGCCTGGAGCCCGGTTGCATCGCGCACACAGACCGCGGCAGCGAATACACCTCAACCCAATTCCGCAGCGAGATAGCCAGCCTGGGCATGAGAGCGAGCACCGGACGCACCGGCTCGTGCTATGACAACGCTGCCGCCGAGAGCTTCTGGGCGGTCCTGAAGGCCGAGATCGGCACCCGAACCTGGCCCGACCGGGCCACCACCCGAGCCGCGGTGTTCTCCTACATCGAGACCTTCTACAACAGCCGCCGACTACGCAAACACCCCACCTGGGGCTACCTGACCCCGCACGAGACCCGACAACGACACACCCACGCCGCGTAACAACGAGTGTCCGAGATCACGGGGAAACTTCACTACAGGGCTGAGTGCTTTCCGGTACTAGCACGAAGAGATCCCTTATACGGGAGCGAAGCTGGTCCGGGCAGTGTGGTCGCCGATGGAGCACCTCCAGTCCACCCCGGAATCTGTCGGAGCGGGATGGGTTCCCACGTGGTGTTCTTCGCACACCGGCCAGACGAGGTGAAGCCGTTCTCCGATGTAGGTCTGCACGGCGTCTGCGATCGCTTGGAAGACCCCGAGACGCGAGATCGAGAGGATCTCGTCGATGTAGACGACGACTTGGCCGGTCGTCTCCCGTTGGTCCGGGAGGGTGATCATCGGGTGCAGTTCGACGGAGCGCCCGAGGTCGGTTGAGGCTTCGCCGAGGAGGGCCGTCAAGGCGTCTTCCGTCAGCTGCCGGCGTCGGTCGAGAACGAGCGGCGCGAGCAGCTCATCAGGCATGCTCCCGTGCGTTGTGAAGATCTCCCACAGCCACTGGCGAGCATCGCTGTGGCGGCTGTCGAGGTCGAGGAAGTCCTCGAGGTGGGACCGCCAGGCGGTGAATGCCGGGTCGGAGTCCATGTCGCCTGGGCGGTGCTTCGCTGCCACAGCTCTTCCATATCTGTCCTCGGGGACGGGAGGGTGCGGTCCGGCCGTGCCCGGCCGGACCGCACCTGTTTTCCGTGCAGTCTATGAGGTTGGCCTCCCCCGCTGACCCGAGGTGGCCTCAATGATGGCTACGTGTAGCGCCCCCCGCCTGAAAAGGACTGGCCGAGACTGTAATAGACCTTGATGCCGCCCAGGAGCCAGGCGATGCCATGGGCTTCGACCAGAACGGTGTCACCGGGGTCGAGCCAGCAGCTGACCCAGCCCTTGATGCACCAGAACGATCCACGCCCCTTGCTGTCCCGGTTGGTGTACCAGTAGCCGTGGAACCGGTAGGTGCCGAACTCCGAGTGGGAGTACGTGTTCTTCTTCACGTAGAAGCCGTTGCTGTAGAACGACCAGGTGAAGGTCTCGATCCAGGCCGTTCGGAATTTCTTGCGGAACGATATCCAGATGTTGATCGAGCATCTGTGCTTGCTGTCGCAGGTGCGGGTTATCGCGACGCACGAGTAGGTGGTGCAGTGCGACTGGGTGCGGCTCTTGGTCGAAGTGCCGGTCAGGTCGCTGTTGTTCTGGGGGTCGGCGCAGGCGTACTCGTAGGCGTTGCAACTACCACCCGCGACGGGGTCGGTGGTGAGGAATCGGCCGATGGCCGGGGCGTAGGGGCGTACTCCCATCAGGATGATCCCGGTGGGTGTCTCTGCGGAGCGTTGCTCTGCGCCGTGCCAGCCGTAACGGGCGGTGCTTGCGCTGCGCGGGTTTCCGTACTCGTCGGTGTCCTGTACGACAGGGGCGACCGAGGCATCCAGAGGCAGTTGGAGATTGACGTCTCCGTGGAGATTGCTGAGTTGGAGAACGATCTGGCCGGCGCTGGTGGTCGCGGCGAGGGAGTCGTCGAGCGCGGTGACGTTGCGGGTGACGGGTCCGGCTGTTCCTTCGGTGATCCAGCGGGGGCTGTCGCTGTCGGAGTCGTAGTGGTTGGTCCTGGTTACGTTGGCGGTCCAGGTCCCGGCCGCGTTCGTCTCCGTGGTGGTGGTGCGGTAGCGCTGTGCAGGGTCCAGAGTCCAGGTTTGACGCTGCGTACCGGCCGTTTCCTGCTGGAGGAGGTCGTTGGTGTAGTAGGCCAGGGACGCACCGGGCATGGCTGTGGTGCGGCCGAAGGCGTCGTAGGTGTAGCCGGTGTTGACCAGGCGGTCCGCGCTGTCGTAGCGGGAGATGACTGCGGTTCCGGCGCTCGGGCAGTCTTCGTTGACGGCCGAGGCGGTAGTGGCCAGGCCGGTGCGGTTGGAGTTCCTGTCGAGGGTGTAGGAGCGGGTGGTGCAGACGCCGTCCGGGGTACTGTCGTGGACCCCGTTGAGTCGGCCGGCGCTGTCGTAGGTGTAGTCCTGAGCGGCAGTGATGCCGGGAGTGCCGGTGTGTGTCGCTGTCTGTCCGTTGACGGTGGTTGTGATGCCGTCGGAGAGGACGACGGTGTTGTCGCTGGTGCGGGTGTAGACGCGGCTGACCGGGGTGTCGGTGGTGTCCCGCTCCTGGGTGAATGTGTAGCCGCCCGGAAGGGTTTGGGTGGCTATGTTCCCGTTGTCGTCGTAGCGGGCGGTGAAGCTGCCGGCGGCGGAGTCGGTCATCGAGGTGGCAGCGCCGCGTGGGTCGATTGCCGTGTCGTAGGTGTAGGTGGTGGTTGATGGGGCGCTGTCGGTGACGCTGGTGGGTCGATCGAGGGCGTCGTAGCGGGTAGTGGTGATCGACCCGTCGGTGTCGGTGTAGGCGATGGTCCGGCCGAGTTGGTCGAAGGACGAGGTGAGCTTCTCGCCCGTGGCCGCGTCCTGCTCGTTGGGCAGTCCGATGGACGGGTCGTAGTGGGTCGTGGTGGCGGTCAGCGCGGTACCGAGACCTCCGGTGACGGTGACGGTGGTCTGCCGGCCGGCGGTGTCGTAGCCGATGGTGGTGGTGCGGGTGGAACCGCCGGCACTGACGGTGGTTTTGACGGGCTGGCCGTAGAGTCCGTATTCAGTGGTTGTCACCGGTCGGTCGGCAGGATTGGTGCCGCCTCCGGTGGTCGGTGCCGCGGACGAGGTCTGGCAGAGTTCGTCGGCCCATTCGGGGTGCTGGCCGCAGGGCGCTGTGCCGTCGGCGCTGTAGTACGTGCTGATGGTGGTTCCGGCGTCGGCTCCGTTGGATGCCGGAGAGGAGCTCTTGGTGACGCGGCCCTGGTCGTCGTATGCGGTGCGGGTGGTGAGGGCCAGGCCGGTGGGGTCCTGGACGGCCGTGGTGGCCAGGCCCTTAACCCAGTCGTAGCCAGTGGTGGTGACCCGGCTGTCGGCCAGGAGAGTCGGCCATGATCGCGGTTGTGCGCCGGTGGTCTGACGGGTTTCCATGTCCGCCACGGTGGCGGTCCCGTCGGTCGGCCGGCCCTCGTCGTATGTGTTGAGGGTGTGCTGTCGTGCGATCACCTGTGTTCCGGCGGTCGCATAGGTGGTGCCGGAGCTGACAAGGTCGCTTTGCAGAGTGATCGCGTGGATCGGTCCGAAGGTCTCGAGCTCCTGGTTGCCTTCGGTGTTGTAGACACTGGTGGAGGACAGCAGTTGCGCCCGTTCACGGGACGGCAGGTTGATGATCCCGAGTTCCGTGAGCTGCTGCTGCTGTTGGGTGGACGTACCGAGCGCCAGGGCACGGTTGGCCGCGGTGAGCGATCGGACCGTGTTGCCAAACCGGTCGTACTGGGAGACCTCGACGTGTCCACCAGGCGCGGCAGAGTCGACTTCACGGCCGGATACATCCAGGTAGTGGAGGTCTGCCCGGGTGTAGCTGGTGGCGGCTAGGCTGCTGCCGCCGTGGTCGGAGGGGACCTGGTCGGCGGGGAAGATGGCCGTACCGTCGGTGGGCAGGTCGCTCTGGCCCCACGCTGCGGCAGCCGAGGCGCTGAGATCGATCGGGGCCTTGGCTCCGGTCAGAGGGACACCGTAGACGACGCTCGTGGTGGCGGTTCCGTTAGTCGCCGATGCGGAGCCGGGCGTGAGGGTCGGACGGGAAACCGACACCAGCATGCCGTCGCCGGAGGCCGGGGTCCCGCCGGCGTTGCCGTAGGCGAAGGTGAAGGGAAGTTCTCCCGCTGGAGTGACTGTGGCGACCCTGCCGACGCTGTCGTAGGTGTACAGGGTTTTCAACGAGGGCGTGATCCGAGGGTCCCAGGCTTCCCTCAGCCGGCCGCTGCTGTCGTAGGCGTACTGGGCGAGAGGGGTTGCGGTGGATGCCGAGGCACCGGGAGCGGTGGCCCACAGACGCAACGACGAGACCTGCTCGCTGTAGTCTCCCGTGGTCGTGGAAGTTGCTGTAGTCGCCGTAGCGTAAACGAAGTCCAGGACCCGGCAGCCCTTGGTGGCGGGGTTCGCTGCACAGGCGGCCACGGTGGTGGCTGAATTGGCAGCAATGATCTGCTTCGGCCTGCTCAAGGTCCCACCGGGAGCCGTTTCGGAGACCGTGGTGGTGGTGGAGTTGGCCAGTCCGTCCGCCAGAGCGCTGCTGATCGTCCACGTGGTGGAGCTGCCGGAGACCTTGGTGAAGGTGGTAACGATTCCGAAGGTGTCGGACAGGACGAAGTTCGACGCGCTGAACGAACCGGTCAGGGTGAGGTCTTCGTCGCCGGTCTGCGGTTTCCATCCACCGGCCGACAGTGATGTGAAGCTGACCTTGGATCCGTCAGCCCGAGTAACGGTGAGGGATGTCGCGGATGTCTTGACGATCTGGGTGTAGTCCGAGTCGACTTTCTTGGCCTTGGTACCGGCCAGCCATTCCTTCCCGAAGATCGCTGCCTGCCCCTCTTGCTGAGCGCCGGCCTGCGGCGAGCGGGATGAGGCTGTGCGGGAGACGGACATGTCGAAGACCGAGGCGTCGGTCCCGGAGAGCGTGAACTCGCCCGTGAGCAGGTTCAGCGAGCCGGGTCCGATCTCGTCGGTATCGGCGTAGTCAGCGGTACGGTCCACGACAACGTCAACCGGGTCGGATGACGTGGCCGCGGCGGAGGGGCCGGTGAAGTCTGCGCGTACCTGGACCGACCCGTCGGGGTCGACTGTGTGTGTGGCGTTCCAGGTGAGGGCAGGGCTTTTGCCCGTACTCAGTGCAACAGGCCATGCCGAGAGGGGTGCCCCTGCGACCGTGATGTCACCGACCGGGACCGGCGACCAGGCCGTGGCGTCACCGCGCCGCCAGGAGAACGTCACAGCCGTGTACTTGCTGCTGTCTGCTTCGGCGGCCAGCGGAAGACGAGCCGCGGTGCTGGTTCCGTCGTCTGGCTGGGTGATGGCACCCGGTCCTACGTGGAAGTCGTATTCGAGCGCTTCCGACTTGTTGTCCGCCCGGTCTGTCGTACGCACCTGCAAGGTCTGCGTACCGGCCTGCTGCGGTGTGACGGTGATGGTCACCGGGGTCGTGGCGCCTCCGGTGGCGACGCTGTTCCAGTTCTCGCCGTCGTCGATGGACCACTCGAGCCCGGTCTGTTCTCCGGACGGGGGCGCCACCGTGAACATGCCCGGTTGCCCGGTTCCCTTCACCCAGCTCATGGCCGGGTAGTCCGTCGATGTGATCGACACGGGCGCTGAAGGAGCCGCAGTGTCCACAGTGAAAGTGGTGTAGGGCCCCCATCCCAGGTTGTAACTGGTCCCATCGTAGGAAGTGCTACGGAACTTGTAGACTTTGCCATTGGTCAGCAGCCCGGACGGCACCGTGACGGACACAGGCTTGCCCGCCGGTACGAATGCCGAGGCCAGGTTGCTGCCGACCTGGGTCCCCGTGGTGTTGTCCGCGACCTGGAACGTTCCTTGGACCTTGTCGTTGTTGGGGTCGGCGAACGTGTCCCGAAGCGTGGGGGTCGTGGTGTTGGTGAACCACATGGCCCCAGTGCCCTTGAAAAACGGCGGACCTGCCTGTGGATCGGATCCATTCTTCGGCCGGTAGTTGTAGGTCACGACCAACTTCGGCGGGTTCGTTGCGGCATTGGCCGAGTTGAACCGCTTCCATTGGCTCACCACCGACTCCGAAGAAGCCCGCAGCCCCATGCTGGAGGTCGCATTCTGAGCAGACGCCCACACCTGAGCCAGGTTGGTGACGTCGGCAGGCACCCACCCGTCCGGAGACCCCGTACAGGCAGGGTTGCCGCGGGTCTGCGTAGACGTCGCCTCCTTCTCGTTCCATGTCGGCTGCGCCGTCCACCGCGACGACGTCGACGGCGCACCGGTAGCCCATACCTCCCACGGATACGCCGCGCAGTCGGTGTTGCCCGAGTGGAAGTTCCACAGGCTCAACGTCGCACTCGACACCAGGGCGTTGGAGAACGGCGCGGTGTTCCAGGTGATGAACGACCGGGCGGTACGCGGCGTGCCGTCGGAGTTCGTCGTCCCCGGATTACCGAGGTCCAGCTCGGTGTCGGTCGACTCGTCCGTCGTGACGCCCTGCTGGACGTAGGTGTCGAACAGGTTCGACATCGCACCCGTCGACGGGTCCACCGTCACCGGGAACTTCGTCGCCGGATCGGCTAGGAACGCGGCGTCGGGGGTGAACACCAGGTCGACGGCGCCCTTGTCGACGCCGTCCTTGACCACCTGGAGCTTCACCGGCGCCCGGTGGGTGTGCAGGCCGGAGGCCGGGTCCACGGCCGCGTCCCACATCACCGGCGCCGGCATCGTCGCCTGCTTGTGTCCCTTGGCGTCGGTGAACACCACACTGCCGTCAGCCAGTTGCTTTGCCGTCAGCCTCTTCGCCTTCAGCGGCAGCGTGTACGCGTACCCGTCCTGCGCGGGCCGCTGGTCGATGTCCACGAACTGCTCGAAACCGGTCCGCGTAGCCTCGACGACCACGTCACCACCGGGTATCGCACCGGGATACGTAGCACGCGTGCCATTCAGCACCGGCGTCGGCAGACCACCCTTCCACTGCAACGCGATCCGCTGGTCACCACTGCCCAACGTCACCAGATCACGCGCCGCCGCACTCCGGCCCGCGGCCAGCGACCGCACGACGGTCCCACCGCCGCCCGCCAGCTTCAGGCCCTCCGGATGCCCCTCGGGCGCCACGCTGCCGTCGGCCGCGGCCACCAGATCCAGATCAACCGCACGCCACTTGCCGTCCCGCCGGAACCGGATCGGTCCAGCGTAGATCTCACTGGTCAGCGAACCATCGGCGTTCACCCACGTCGTCGACGTCTCGGTCCGCTCCGAGAGCGCCTCCACCCGCCGGCCCGACAACCGCGCCGCCACCCGCGCCGACGGGATATCAGCCGCCGAACTCGCGTACCGCGCCGAGGCCTTCTCGTGACGCACCGGCTTGCCGGGCGCGGCGATGGCCGCCTTCGCACCGTCCAACGCCCCGACGGCCAAGGCCATCACCAGCACCGACGCCAACGACCGCGTCAGACCCCACCCCGGACTCGGCCAGGCACGCGCGTGCCAAGCCCCCCCACGCCTGCTCATACATCTCCTCCATCGATGCCTGCCGGTCCCACGGAGCGGGGACCGACCAGAAGAGACAGTAAAGATCGCAATACATATACGAATCAGACAGTTCGCATTCTATGGAATTTCTGTGGAGCCGGAATATTCCATTCCTTTATCTAGAGCTTAAACATCGGAGCGAAAGAGTGCCCGGATTCTGGCCGGAAAGGTTGCCCCTGGCCCACGGCCCAGGGGCGTCTCAAAGTCCCCGCGAGGGTTGAGTCTGCAGGTCACGGTGGGCAGGAGGGTGGGATTGGCCCGTCACGAACGCAACGAAGCTCCGGTTGGACGAGGTGACCTCCAAGTAGCCTCGAACCACAGGAGCTTCGATGTGCCGCAAGTCTGACACGGCGGCTGTGGTTCCGGCCGGTAGGGCTTCGTAGCTGGTCAGCGGGCCGGGGTGGCTGCGGGCATGGGTACGGCCACCGTGATCATGAACGTTTGTGACGACGTATCAAGAGCAGGTGGCCGTGGAGGCCACGATAGCCGAGCGGGAGTGGACGGCTGCGCTTGGGGCGGTGACCGGCCGGATCACGGACTGTTTCGGACGCCGTGAACCCCGCGCTCCGGCCCGGGAGATGTGCGAGGCGATGCTGATGGAGCAGGACACCCGTAACTGCTGGACTCTGGCCGAGGCACTCGGACACTCCGGCACCCACCGGCTGCAGCACTTCCTGTCCCGCGCGGGCGTCGACCACGACACCGCCCGAGACCGGATCGCGATGTGGACCGCCGGCGAACTCGCCGACGGCCAGGCGGTGCTGGTGGTGGACGAGACCGGCGACGAGAAGTCCTCGGCCGACTGCGTCGGGGCGGCCAGGCAGTACTCCGGAGCCCTGGGCGGGATCGGTTTGTGCCAAGTCGCCGTCCACCTCACCTACGCCACCGCCCGTGGACACGCCCCGATCGACCGCGCCCTCTGCCTCGGGGCGGACTGGGCCGCCGACGAAGAACGCCGTCTGCTGACCGGCGTTCCGGACGACATCGAGTTCGCCA
The DNA here is from genome assembly GCF_031844685.1 of Streptomyces sp. ITFR-21. Lineage (NCBI taxonomy): Bacteria > Bacillati > Actinomycetota > Actinomycetes > Kitasatosporales > Streptomycetaceae > Actinacidiphila > Actinacidiphila sp. ITFR-21. Next base: position 980,257 of record NZ_CP134605.1, on the reverse strand, counting down.
CCAAGCCACAACTGGCCGCCGCTATGCTCCAGCGCGTCCGTGCCCTGGGCATACCGGCCCGGTGGCTGGCCGGCGACGAGGTCTACGGAGGCCTTGAACTTCGCCGCACCGCGCGAACGCTCGGCTTCGACTACGTCTTGGCCGTCCGCGCCGACCACCGCGTGGACACCGCCGTCGGCCGCCTGACCGTGACCGAACTCGCCGCCCGCGTCCCGAAACGGAACTGGATGCGCATGCGCACCGGCCACAGCCCCAAGGGCGATCGCCACTACGACTGGGCCATGCTCGACATCCGCAGCAACGACACGCCCGACGGCCGCGACACCCCCGGCGGCCAGGATGCCGGGCACTCCGTCGTGCTGGTCCGCCGCCACCGCTACACCCGCGAACTGTCCTTCTACCGCTGCCACTCCGTCGCCCCCGTCGCCCCCGTCGCCCTGGCGAGTCTCGTGGATGTGGTGTGCCGCAGGCGGCGGGTCGAGAAGGACTTCCAGCTCGCCAAGGGAGTAGCCGGCCTGGACCAGGGCCAGACGACCAGCTGGAACTCCTGGATGCGCTGGACCCTGATCAGCATGCCCGCCACCGCCGTCCTCGCCGTCACTCACGCCCGCACCACCATCGCGGCACCCCCGGGCCACCGGCTCATCCCGCCCAGCGTCCGCGAGATCCTGCGGTTGCTGCGGATCACCGCTCTGCCCAGCCCCCGACGCGACCGCGAGCACGTCCTGCACTGGTCTGCCTGGCGCCGCCACCACCAGCACCAGGCCGCCGAAGCCCACCGCCGCTGGAACAACATCACCGCCGCAGCAACCGCTTGACCAGCAACGATGACCCACCGATCAAGGAACTACAGCTGCCGTGACTGTGCTCGCACTCTTTGAAGAAGGAACCCATGCCACGGGCAAGCTTCTTGGACGTCGTGCCGGCGACCATAGCCGCGCCACCTCCTGGACCGATGCTGACGATTTGCTGACGGCAGATCGTCAACCCAGGTCCTGACCTGGGCGAAGTCCCGGATCACGTGGTATGTGGTGGAACTTCGCGGCCCGCACCCCCGAGGAGATCACCGAGGCCCGCACCGCCTGGCAGGAAGGACAGCGCTTCGGCGACGTCCACGGCTACGCCGGCCCCCGCCTGCCGGCACCGCAGCTGCCGGTGACCCCGCTCAAGGCACGGGGGCGCGAACGCTGACGAGGGCGCGCTGACGCGGGGTGCTGAGCTGAGCGCCGGCACCCGGCGCGGGTTGTCGTACGCCGCCGCGGGCGCCGGGGGTGGGTTGTCGTACGCCGCCGCGGGCGCCGGGCCGGGCCGGGGTGTGGCGGCGTGCGCGGCGCAGGGTCGGCGGGTCCGGCGGCTCCGGGCCGCCGGGGTCGGTCGGCGACCCCGGCGACGGCAGCGGAGAGGTCCTCCCCGCTGCCCGTACGCGCCACCGCCCCGCTGCCCGTACGCGTTACGCCGTGGCGCCCGGGGCTCCTGCCGCGAGCAGCTCAAGGGTGTCGACGACCCGGTTGGAGAAGCCCCACTCGTTGTCGTACCAGGCCACCACCTTGACGTGCTTGCCGGTGACACGGGTGAGGGCGGAGTCGAAGACCGAGGACGCCGGCCGGCCGGTGATGTCACTGGAGACCAGCGGCTCGTCGGCGTATTCGAGGATGCCCTTGAGTCCGCCGTCGGCCGCGGCGCGGTAGGCCGCGAGGACGTCGTCGCGGGTGACCTCGCGTGCGACCGTGGTGTTGAGCTCCACGAGCGAGCCGACCGGGACGGGGACGCGGATCGAGTCGCCTGACAGCTTGCCGTCGAGGTTCGGCAGTACCAGCCCGATGGCCTTGGCGGCGCCGGTGGTGGTGGGCACGATGTTCACCCCTGCGGCGCGGGCGCGCCGCAGGTCGCGGTGGGGGCCGTCCTGCAGGTTCTGCTCCTGGGTGTAGGCGTGCACCGTGGTCATGAAGGCGTGCTCGATGCCGGCCAGGTCGTCCAGCACGGAGGCCAGCGGCGCCAGCGCGTTGGTGGTGCACGAGGCGTTCGAGACGATCAGGTGCTCGGCGGGCCGGTAGGCGTCCGTGTTCACGCCGTAGGCGAGCGTCACGTCGGCGCCCTCGCTGGGGGCGCCGACCAGCACGCGTCCGGCGCCGGCCCGCAGGTGCGCGCGGGCGGCGTCCGCGGCGGTGAAGCGTCCCGTCGCCTCCAGTACGACGTCGACACCGAGCTCGGCCCACGGCAGCCGGGCGGGCTCGCGTTCGGCGAGTACCGTGATGCGGCGGCCGTCGACCACCAGGTCGGTGCCGTCGACCTCGACCGGGCGGTCCAGGCGGCCGGCCGAACTGTCGTACCTGAGCAGGTGGGCGAGGGTCTCGGGGGCGGTGAGGTCGTTGACGGCGACCACTTCGAGGTCGCTGCCGCGCTCGATCAGGGCGCGGAGGGTGCTGCGTCCGATGCGGCCGAATCCGTTGACGGCGATGCGGGTCATGGCGGCTCCTTCTCGTTGCGTTGTGCTTCGTCCCGCCCTCCATGCTCGGCGCCCGCGTGCCCGGCCGACAGTGGCCCGAACGGCAGCATGCGCAAGGATCTCGCCGTACCTTCTGCCACCGTCCGCAAGGATCCCGCCACCCCCGCCGGCCCGGCGGGACCAGCGGGCCGGCGCGCCGGCCGGGAGCGGACCTCGTGCCCGGCGCGCGAGCGCGGAACAGACCGCGCGGGGAGCGGCGGAGCGCTCGGGCCGATCGGAGCGATCAGGCCGAGAAGGTGTGGCGGTACTCCGTCGGGGAGGTGCCGAGCACGCGGTGGAAGTGCAGGCGCAGATTGGCGCCGGTGCCGAGCCCCACGCGGTCGGCGATCTGCTCCACGCCCAGGTCGCTGCGTTCCAGCAGCTCGCGGGCGAAGTCCAGCCGCGCCCGGAGCACCCACTGCATCGGCGTGTAGCCCGTGTCCTGCACGAACCGCCGGGAGAAGGTGCGCGCCGACACCTTCGCGTTGCGTGCGAGCGTCTCCAGGGTCAGCGGTTCGGCGAGGTGCGCCAGCGCCCACTCGCGCGTACTCGCGAACAGGTCGCCGAGCGGCTCGGGCAGGCTGCGGGGAACGTACTGCGCCTGCCCTCCGCTGCGATAGGGCGCCGCCACCAGCCGCCTCGCCACGTGGTTGGAGAGCCCGACGCCGTGGTCGCGCCGCACCAGGTGCAGGCATAGATCGATGCCGGACGCGGCGCCCGCCGACGTCAGCACGCCGCCCTCGTCTACGAACAGCACGTTCTCGTCCACCAGAACGTGCGGGTGCTTGGCGGCCAGTGCCTTCGTGTAGTGCCAGTGGGTCGTCGCCCGCTTGCCGTCGAGCAGGCCCGCCGCCGCCAGCGCGAAGGCGCCGGTCGAAATGGCGGCGAGCCGGGTGCCGCGCTCGTGGGCGGCCAGGAGCGCCTCGACGACCGCTGCCGGCGGCTCGGTGACCGCGGGCTCCCGGTAGCCGGGGACGAAGACGGTGTCGGCGTGCTCGAAGGCGTCCAGGCCCTCGGCCACGTGGTACGAGAGGCCGTCGCCGCCGGTCACCATCCCGGGCGCGGGCCCGCAGACCCGCACCTCGTAGGGCATGCTCGGCCGATTGGAGAACACCTGCGCCGGAATCCCGACGTCGAGCGGCTTCGCCCCTTCGAGCAGGAGTACGGCGACACGGTGGTTCTTCCGGCTCATCTCGTCTCCTCCGGTGCTCCGCGCCCCCGCCGCCGGGGAACGGGCGCGCACCCGTTCTCGCCGTGGCCTCCATGGCATCTGCCGCAAGTATCCTGCCACCCCTTCGGCGGGCGCCGCGCCGGCCCCGGGCCCTTCCGAGCGGGAGCGCTGGACGAGCGCGACCACCTGTTCCGGATGGCGGGCCACAACACGCCGGGGCGGACCCAGCGGGCCGACCACATCGCGCCCGGGATGATGCGGATCCTGGACCGGTTGCAGGACACGCCCGCCGAGGTGGTCAGCTCGCTCGCCGAGACGCTGACGCAGACCCGGCCCGCGGTCGCGCTGCTCGGCGACGCGACCGGCTTCACCGGCCTGGACCGCAGCCTGGTGCACCGCTGGTTCACCGACCCGCGGGCCCGCCGCATCTGCCCCGAGGCCGACCATCCCGAGCACAGCCGCTTCTTCGCCTCGCAGCTGCGCGCCAGGTACTCCCGGCAGGGGGCCGACTCCCGCGCCGGGCGGATCGTCGAGGCGCTGCTGGCGCGCAGCGAGGAGTTCGCCGCGCTGTGGAGCGCTCACGAGATCGGCCTGCGCCGCCACGACGGCCGCAAGCGCGTCCACTACCCCGACCTCGGCTTCCTCGAACTCCACTGCCAGGTCCTGTACGACGCCGACGGCGCCCAGGCGCTCCCGGTCCACACCGCGACCCCCGGCACCGAGAGCCACGACAAGCTCCAGCTGCTGTCGGCGGTGGGCGACCGGCCGCCCTACACGTAGCGCGCGTGTCCCGGGCGCGTGCCCCCGGATCCGTGCGTGGGCCGTGCGCCCGGATTTGCCGGCCGAGCACCCGCGGGCCGGCCGGGGGCGTTCCTCAGGGGGCGCGGCGGGCGAGCAGGCCGGACAGCACGATCTCCAGCAGCTGGCGGAGCGTGGCGGTGAAGTCCAGCCGCATCGAGGCCAGCGCAGGATCCGCCTCGTAGGCGGCGAGCATCCCGGCCGAGGGCTGGGCGTGGGTCCACACGGCGCCGGTCGTCATCAGGGTGGCGCCGGCGAACCGCAGGGCGTCGTCCGCGCCGAGTTCGGGTATGCGGTCGTCGACCAGGCGCGCCAGCGTCATGGCGTTGGCGATGGCGTCCTGCTTGTACTGGGCGGCGATCCGCGCGGACACGTTCCGCTCCAGGACGGCCGCCTGGGCGCTGACCAGGTCGCAGAGGACCGGCCGGGCGGCCAGCGAGGACGCGAGGACCGCGGCCACGGTGTCGGCCCGCTCCCGGGCTCCGGCCGCCGTGTCGACCGCGGCGGCGAACTCCGCCTCGAGGTCGGTCAGCCAGCCGCGGGAGGCGTCCCCGAGCAGATCGAGCAGGACGGCCTCGCGTGATTCGAAGTAGCGCAGGACGTTGGACTTCGCCAGGCCGACCCGGCGGCTCAGCTCGTTCAGGCTGAGCTGGGCCACGGGCATCTCGGTCAGCATCGTGGCGGCGGTGTCGAGGATGGCGCCCCTGCGCTGGGCGCGCTGCTCCTCGCTGCGGGCGCGCTGGAAGTTCGTGGCCATGCCCTCATTCTACAGACCTGCGGTCTGTTGTTATCGAACCGGCGGTCTGCTAGCGTTGAGGGCAAGAGACCGCCGGTCCTTTACGGGGCCGGCCGGACCGTCCCGCCATTTCGAGGAGCCCCCCGTGTACGTCGTCCCCGACCAGACCGGAAAGACCGTCGTCGTCACCGGCGCCAACAGCGGTACGGGCAAGGAAGCCGCCCGCCGGCTGTCCGCCGCGGGCGCGCGGGTGGTCATGGCGGTCCGCACACCCGCCAAGGGCGAGCAGGCCAGGGAGGAACTCCTGGCCGAGAACCCGCGGGCCCTGCTGGAAGTGCGCCGGGTGGACCTGGCCGACCTCACCTCGGTACGCGAGTTCGCCGAGGGCATCCTCGCCCGCGGCCCGCTGGACCTGCTGGTCAACAACGCGGGCGTGATGGCGCCCCCCACCCGGATGACCACCGCCGACGGCTTCGAGCTGCAGTTCGGCAGCAACTACCTCGGGCCGTTCGCCCTCACCCTGCGGCTGCTCCCCGCCCTGCTGGCCGCCCCCGCGCCCCGGGTCACCACCATGAGCAGCGGCACCGCCAACTACGGCCGGATCCACTTCGACGACCTCCAGTGGGAGCGGCGCCGCTACAGCGCCAACCTCTCCTACGCCCAGTCCAAGCTCGCCGACCTCATCTTCACCCGGCAGCTGGCCGCCATCGCCGCCGAGCGCGGCTGGAAGCTGCTGAGCGACGCCGCCCACCCGGGCTTCACCCGTACCAACCTCCAGAGCGCGGGCGCGAGCCTGGGCCGGGACAAGCCCAAGCGCTCCCTGCTCAACAGCCTGTCGATCCTGCCCTCGCAGGGCGTCGAACCGGGCACCGAACCGCTGTTGCACGCGGCCACGAGCCCGGACGCCACCCCCGGCGTGTACTACGGCCCCGGCGGCCGGTTCGGCCTGGTCGGGCCGACGGCCGTCGTCCGCGTCACCCGCCGCGCCCTCGACCCGGCCGTCAACGCCCGGCTGTGGGCGGAGTCCGAGCGACTGACCGGCGTGAGCCTGCCCGCTCCCGCCCGCACCGCCTGACCATGGCCGCCCGGTCAGCACCCTTGCCACCGGCCCGGCCGGTCGCCGAACCCCGGATCCCGCGGGCGATCCGGGTCCCCTCGGCCAGCGCCGCCGCCCGCGCCCCGGCCTGCCGGGCCCGTGCGGTCTGCTCCAGCAGCCGTTCGGCCTGCTCGGCGCGCTGGACGTTGCGGCGCCGCACCAGTCCGGCGGTCAGCCCGCCTCCGATCAGCACCGTGTAGCCGAGCAGCGCGGTGGTGCTGCCGCCGACGGCCAGCAGGGCCACCGCCAGCGCGACCGCGCCCGCCACCACTACGGCCAGCGACATCTCGATCCGCAGCGCGGTACCGGCCCTCAGCGCGGCCACCGCCGTCAGGGCGATCGCCGGGCTGCCGGGAAAGACCGCCGCCAGCATCCCGCCGGCCACCGCCGTCGCCAGCAGGCAGCCGGCCGTCCCGCGCGGGCGGACATCGGTGAACAGCCAGCCCGGCCAGCCAGCCGACGCGGCCACCAGCCCGACGGTCACCGCCAGGCCGCGACCGCCGCCGCCCGACCCGCCCTGGCCCGCCGCTGAACCGGAGCCGCGCCGTGACGGCCGTCCCGACCTCCCTCCCGCCTCCCGACCCGGCGGGTCGGGAGGCGGGAGGCGGGAGGCGGGAGAAAGCGTGCCCGGTCAGCGCGCGGGCAGGATCCGGCCGGCGACCTCGCCGAAGCCGATCCGGGTGCCGCCGGGGCCGGGGGCGGTCGCGCTGATCGCCACCTCGTCGCCGTCCTCCAGGAAGCCGCGGCGGCTGCCGTCGGGCAGGTCGAGCGGCTGCCCGCCGTTCCAGGTCAGCTCGATCAGCGCGCCGCGGGTCGGCCGGTCCCGGCCGCTGACCGTGCCGGAGGCGAAGAGGTCCCCGGGACGCAGGCTCGCGCCGTTCACCGTCATATGGGCCAGCATCTGGGCGTACGTCCAGTACATGGCGGCGAACGGCGGCCGGGCCACCACGTGGCCGTTGAGCCGGACCTCCAGGGAGATGTCCAGGCCGTACGGCGGGCGGGCGGCGCGGTCGTCCAGATAAGGGAGCGGCTCGGTGTCGCGGGCCGGCGGGTCGATACGGGCGGCGGACAGCGCGTCGAGCGGCACCACCCACGGGGAGAGCGAGGTGGCAAAGGACTTGCCGAGGAAGGGGCCCAGCGGGACGGTCTCCCAGGACTGGATGTCCCGGGCCGACCAGTCGTTGAGCAGGCACACCCCGAAGACGTGCGCGTCCGCGTCGGCCAGGGCCACCCGCGAGCCCTGCGGGGAGGCGGCGCCGACGACGAAGCCCACCTCGGCCTCGATGTCGAGCCGGCGGGCGGGGCCGTAGTCCGGCGCCGGGTCGGCCGGGGCCTTGCGCTGGCCACTGGGGCGGACCACGGGAGTGCCGGAGACCACCACGGTACCGGCCCGGCCGTGGTAGCCGATCGGCAGATGCTTCCAGTTGGGGGTCAGCGGCTCGGTGCCCGGCCGGAAGATCCGGCCCAGGTTCGCCGCGTGGTGCTCGGAGGCGTAGAAGTCCACGTAGTCGGCGACCTCGAACGGCAGGTGCAGGCTCACGTCGGCGCGGGGCACCAGGCACGGCTCGACGGCCGCCCGGTGGCCGTCGGCGGTCAGCCACTCGGTGAGCGCGCCCCGGACCCGGGTCCAGGCCGGGCGCCCGGCGGCCAGCAGCGGGTTCAGCGAGGGGGCGGTGAGCAGGGCGGTCAGGTCGGCCGGGGCGCCGGTCGCGCGGGCGGCGGCGCCCGCGTCCAGGACGTGCTCCCCGTAGGCCACCCCGAGTCGCCGCCCGGTGCCCGCGGCCGTGCTGAAGACGCCGTACGGCAGGTTGTGCGCCCCGAAGAGCGCGTCGGGCGGCACGGTGAGCGGGCTCGGGGAGTGCAACGGACCTCCAGGACGCAGGACGCACAAAGGGGACCACGCGGGGGACCACCCCGGGGATCACGGGACGTCCCGAGCGTACCGGCGCCCGGGTTTGGAGCTGCCGTCCGTCGAAACGTAAAGTTCGGCGCGAAGACCTGGTGGGACCCTGGCATACCGGGCGGAAGCAGAGAGAGCAGCGGCGGGATGACGGCGACAGCACAGGACCTTCACGACCCCGGGCCGCGGGAGAAACCCGCCGCCGGGGGAATCCGGCAGCCCCGGCCGGGGTCGGGTGCCGGTGCCGGCGCGGGGCCGGACGCAGGATCGGGGGCGCTCCAGGACGCCGCCGCCGGTCCGTACGGCGACGGCGGTCCGGGCCCGCGCGCCGACACCGCCCCACGTCCGTACGGCGACCGCGACGCCGAGCCGTACGGCGAGCACGGGACCGGGCCCCACGCCGACCGCGACGGCGAGCCGTACGCCGACGGTGCCGAACCGTACGACCGCGCCGCCGCGGGGTCCGGCATCGACCCGGCCCGGCTGGAGACCTGCCTCGCCGTGCTCGCCGAACTCGACGGGCTGCCGGTCGACCACCCTGACGCCATAGCGGTACGGCGGGCGACCGCCGGCGTCTACCGGACGGTGAAGCAGCGCCGCCGCCAGGAGCGCCGGGCCGCCAAGACCGCCAACGACAAGGCCGTCACCGAGGCCACCGCGACCGGCGCCGCCGACCGGATCGACGACGAGACGCTCGGCATCCGGCTCACCGCCTCCGTCAGCACCGAGATCGCCGGCATCCTGGAGCGCCCCCGGTCCTGCTACGTCTGCAAGACCCGCTACGTCGAGGTGGACGCCTTCTACCACCAGCTGTGCCCGTCCTGCGCGGCCGAGAACCGGGCCCGGCGCGAGGCCCGCACCGATCTGACCGGGCGGCGGGCCCTGCTCACCGGCGGCCGGGCCAAGATCGGCATGTACATCGCCTTGCGGCTGCTGCGGGACGGCGCCCACACCACCGTCACCACCCGTTTCCCCAACGACGCGATCCGCCGCTTCAAGGCGATGCCGGACAGCGCCGACTGGATCCACCGGCTGAAGGTCGTCGGCATCGACCTGCGCGACCCCGCGCAGGTCGTGGCGCTCGCCGACACGGTGGCCGCGGCCGGCCCGCTGGACATCCTGATCAACAACGCGGCCCAGACCGTACGGCGCTCGCCGCGCGCCTACAGCGAGCTGGTCGCGGCCGAGGCGGCGCCGCTGCCGCCCGGCGAGCTGCCCGCCGCCGAGGTCTTCGGCGCCTTCGGCTCGGGCGCGCGGACCGCCGCCGCGCTGCCCTCGCCCCGCGGCGAGGGGCTGTCGGCCCAGGACGTCACCGGACTCGCGCTGGTCAGCGGCTCCGCCTCGCTCGCCCGGATCGAGGCGGGCACCGCGATCGACGCGGGCGGCCTGGTGCCCGACCTCGACCCCAGCAACACCTGGGTGCAGACCGTCGGCGAGGTCGACCCGGTGGAGCTGCTGGAGGTGCAGCTGTGCAACGTGACGGCGCCCTTCATCCTGATCAGCAGGCTGCGGCCGGCCATGGCGGCGGCGGCGGCCCGGCGCAAGTACGTGGTCAACGTGTCGGCGATGGAAGGGCAGTTCGCCCGCGGCTACAAAGGCCCCGGGCATCCGCACACCAACATGGCCAAGGCGTCGCTGAACATGCTGACCCGCACCAGCGCGCAGGAGATGCTGGAGACCGACGGCATCCTGATGACCGCGGTGGACACCGGCTGGATCACCGACGAGCGCCCGCACCCCGACAAGGTGCGGCTGGCCGCCGAGGGCTTCCACGCGCCGCTGGACCTGGTGGACGGCGCGGCGCGCGTCTACGACCCGGTGGTCCGCGGCGAGCGCGGCGAGGACCTGTTCGGCTGCTTCCTCAAGGACTACCGCCCCTCCGCCTGGTGAGGCCGGACCGCCAAGGGCGGCCGGACAGCGGGGCCCCGGCCTGCCGGAGCGTAGCGGTGTAGAGCCGCCGGGGCGCCGGGCCGCCGTAAATCCGGTGGCAGCGCGGCGCCCCCGGCGGCAGGATGACCGGGTGAACGAGGACGGCACAGACCGTCCTGGCCGCCCGTCACGGGGGTGCGGGCGGCCCCGAAGCGCGGCACGGCCTCGCGGCCGGACGCGGCCCCGGGCCGGGTGCTCCGGCGCCGGGGCACCCGGCCCGGCTCCGGAGCGCCGGTACGTCCGCCGGCCGGCGCCGCGGGCTACGGTGGCGGTGTGTCCCCTTCCGTGCCCCCGTTCGTGTCCCCGTTCGTGATCGAGCGCCGCACCGCGCTGCCGCCGGCCGAGACCTGGCGGCGCGTCACCTCCTGGGAGCGGCACACCGCGACCGTGCCCCTCACCCGGATCACGGTGGACACCCCGCCGCCGTCCGGGATCGGCACGGTGTTCACCGCGCGGACCCGGGTGGGGCCGCTCGGGTTCGACGACCCGATGCGCGTCACCGTGTGGGAACCGCCCGCGGGGGACGCCGGGGCCGGGCGCTGCCGGCTGGAGAAGACCGGGCGGAGCGTCACCGGCTGGGCCGAGATCGAGGTGTTCCCGGACGGCGCGGGCTCGCTGGTGCGCTGGCGGGAGGAGCTGCGGGTGCGCCGGCTGCCGGGCGCCCTGGACGCGGCGACCGCGGCCTGCGGCCGGCTGCTCTTCGGGCGGGCGCTCGACACCCTGCTGGCGGGCTGAGCGCGCCCGCGACCGCCGACGGCCGCCCGCGGCACTCTCCCCGGGGCGCGGAAGCCGGGCGGCGGCGGCCCGGCTTCCGCGCGGTCGGGGGTCAGCCGGAGACGCTGGCCTGACCGGTCTCCAGGTGGCCGGTGAAGCGCTGGTTCCACGCCGGGTCGTTGCTCGCGGCGACCGTGACGTCGTACCAGCCGCTCTGGTACGCCACGGCGTTGAATTAGTCGGAGACGCTCGCGCCCGGCTGCACGGTGTACGTCCACGGCCCGTCGGAACGGTAGTTGGCCGCGGTGACGGTGAACGTCACCGGCGCGGTCCCCGAGTTGGCCAGCTCGAACCAGACGGCGAGCTTGCCGGTGTCCGGCGCGGCGGCGTAGGAAGAGGTGACGGTGAGGTTCCTGCCCGGCTGGGTCGCGTCGCCCTGGAAGCGCCGCAGGGAGCGGTTGGGACCGATGACCGACAGGTCGCAGGCGCCGCCGCCGTAACCGGTGCCGCAGTTGAAGAAGTCACTGGTGGTGCCGTTCGGGCCGACGGTGTACTGCCAGGGGCCGCCGCCGCGGTGCGCGTTGGCGTACGCCGCGAAGTGGGTGGTCCCGGTGGCCTGGGCGCCCTGGTTGGCCATGGTGATCCAGGCCGGGATCTGGCCGAGCGAGCCGGAGGTGAACGGCGACAGGTACGCGTTCGGCTGGTAGGGCAGCGCGCGGGCCGGGCGGGTGGCGGGCTCCTGCTGCGGCAGTCGGTTGTCGACCGGCGCAGGGTTCGGCAGCGGCGCGCAGGCCGCCTCGCCGATCACCGCCGCCGTGTCGGGCAGCGCCGGCAGGCCGTACACCGGGTGTGCGAAGTCGAACAGACCGGTCAGGTCGCCGCACACCTTGCGCCGCCACGCCGAGATGTCGGGGCAGGCGGCCGGCCGGCCGATGGCCGTGGTCCAGCGTTCGAGGAAGCGCAGCACCGAGGTGTGGCCGTGCACCTCGGAGTCGACCCAGCCGCCGCGGGTCCAGGGCGAGACGGCGATCATCGGCACCCGTATCCCGAGGCCGATGTTCGTACCGTTGTAGAACTCCCCCGCGGTGCCGGACGGCGCGGCGGGCGGCGGCCCATGGTCGAAGAAGCCGTCGTTCTCGTCGTAGTTGAGGAACAGCACGGTGGAGTCGAAGACGTCCGCGTTCGAGTCCGATCGCGGCGCCGGCGGCGACCGCGGAGGCGAGCAGGCCACGTCGGCTGACGGGTGCCATGGGGATGTGAACTCCGGTCGGGTGCGGGTGGGTTCGGCTCCCCGGCGGTACGGGCCCGGTCGGCGGCGCGCCGGGGGCGGCAGGGGGTGCGGCCCTGCCCGCGGCGACGGGTGGCGGACGGCTGGTGACCGGGGGGCGAACGCGAGGTGGTCCGGCGGGGTGGCGGCGGGTGTCCGGGCAGGCAGGGCCGGGTGGCGGCGGGTGTCCGGTGGCGGGTCGGGCGGTGCCCGGACGGCAGGCGTGGTCGGGCGGTGTGGTCGGGCGGTCGCGTGGTGCGGTGCGTGGTCGGTGCGGCCGAGGGGCGGGAGCGTGACACGACGACGGCGCGGCGACCCGGGCCGGGCGGCACACGCCGTACCGGCCGGCCCGGAAGCAGGGGCAAGGGTCCGGTGGGACGCCGGTGATCGCATGCTACCGGTGAGTCGGGGCGATACCACAGGGTGTTCCCGGACGTAGGCAATGGCCATGTACGGGCTTCCCGGCCGCCATCGGCCGGCCGTCGGACCGCTACCGGCCGAGTGCCGCCCGCAGCTCCGTGAGGTCCGGCGGGTTGGCCCCGGGGCGGGCCACCGTCAGGGCCGCGGCGGTGGCCGCCCGGTGCAGCGCGGCGGCCCACCCGGCCTCGTCCAGGGCGCCGAGGGCGGGCCGGGCGGCGGCCCCCAGCAGGCCGGACCCGGCCAGCGCGTCCAGCACCGCCGCCATGAAGGAGTCGCCCGCGCCCACCGTGTCGGCGACCTCGCCGGGGACCGCGGCGGCGCGGACCTCGCCCGCCGCGGTGTACGCCGCCGAGCCGTCCGCGCCGAAGGTCACCAGCACCGCGCCCGGCCCCGACGCCAGCCAGCGCCGGGCGACCCGGGCGGGCGCCTGCCCCGGGTAGAGCCAGGCCAGGTCCTCGTCGCTGGCCTTCACCAGATCGCTGAGCGCCACCCGCTCCTCGACCCGGGCCACCGCCTCCTCCCGCGGCCCGAGCAGCGCCGGCCGCACGTTGGGGTCGTAACTCACCGTGGCCCGCCCGTGCAGCCCCGCCACCACCTCCCGCACCGCCGCGGCGCCCGGCTCGGTCACCGCGCCGATCGACCCGAGGTGCACATGCCGTACCCCGGCGGGCAGCGGGCCCGCCGACCGCAGCGTCCAGCGCACGTCGAAGTCGTACGAGGCGCGACCCCACCCGTCCAGCGTCACCACCGCGGTCGGTGTGACCGCCCCCGCCCCGAGGTCGCCCAGCAGCTCCACGCCCGCGGACCGCAGATGGGCGCCGATCAGCTGACCGGCCGGATCGCCGCCCAGCTGGGTGAGCAGTGTGACCCGCCGCTCCAGCCGGCCCAGCCCGTACGCCACGTTGGCCGGACTGCCGCCGGGGTGGGTCACGTCCGGGCGGCCGGGGGCCCGCACGATGTCCGCCACGCACTCACCGACCACCAGGAAGTCGCTCATGGGGCCACATGCTGCCGTACGACCGGGGCCCGGTACGGAAAATCGCGCTCAGCGGTACGAACCGGGCAGCCCCGCGGGGCCGGCGGGCAGCCGCCCGGACACCGGACGGGCCGGGCACACCGGACGCGCCCCGCACACCGGACCGTGCCCGCCGCGCCCGGCGCGGTCCACCGGGGTGTCCGGCCCCTTGTCGAACACCGGGCGCCCACGGGATATCTTGATATCAAGCAATCCAGACCTGGAGTGGAGCGACCGGTGGCTGACTCGACCATCATCTATACGCACACCGACGAGGCCCCGGCCTTGGCCACGTACAGCCTCCTGCCGGTGATCGAGGCTTACGCCGCCACGGCGGGGGTGAGCGTGGAGAGCCGTGACATCTCCCTGGCGGGACGGATCATCGCGGCCTTCCCCGAGTACCTCGACGAAGCGCAGCGGATCCCGGACGCCCTCGCCGAACTGGGCGCGCTGGCCGGGACCCCGGCGGCCAACATCATCAAGCTGCCGAACATCTCGGCGTCCATCCCGCAGCTCAAGGCGGCCGTCGCCGAGCTCCAGCAGCAGGGCTACGCGCTGCCGGACTACCCGGACGACCCCAAGTCCGACGAGGAGAAGGACGTACGGGCCCGGTACGACCGGATCAAGGGCAGTGCGGTCAACCCGGTGCTGCGCGAGGGCAACTCCGACCGCCGGGCCCCCGCCTCGGTGAAGAACTACGCCAGGGCGCACCCGCACCGGATGGGCGTGTGGAGCCCGCAGTCCAGGACCAACGTGGCGACCATGGGCGTGGACGACTTCCGCAGCACCGAGAAGTCCGCGGTCGTCGGCGCGGCCGGCTCGCTGCGGATCGAACTGCACGGCGACGACGGCAGCACCACCGTGCTGCGCGAGTCCGTCCCCGTGCTGGCCGGCGAGGTGGTGGACGCCTCCGTGCTGCGCGTCGCCGCGCTGCGCGAGTTCCTGACCGCGCAGATCGCGCGTGCCAAGGACGAGGGCGTGCTGTTCTCCGTGCACCTCAAGGCCACCATGATGAAGGTCTCCGACCCCGTCATCTTCGGGCACGTCGTGCGCGCCTTCTTCCCCAGGACCTTCGCCGAGTACGGCGCCACGCTGGCCGCGGCGGGCCTGACCCCGAACGACGGCCTCGGCGGCATCCTCAAGGGCCTGGAGGCACTGCCCGAGGGCCCGGCCATCAAGGCGTCCTTCGACGCGGAGCTCGCCGAGGGCCCGGCGCTGGCCATGGTCGACTCCGACCGCGGCATCACCAACCTGCACGTGCCCAGCGACGTGATCGTGGACGCGTCCATGCCGGCCATGATCCGCACCTCCGGCCACATGTGGGGCCCGGACGGGAAGGAGGCCGACACCCTCGCGGTGATCCCGGACAGCTCCTACGCCGGCATCTACCAGGTCGTGATCGACGACTGCCGCGCGCACGGCGCCTACGACCCGGCCACCATGGGCTCGGTGTCGAACGTCGGCCTGATGGCGCAGGCGGCCGAGGAGTACGGCAGCCACGACAAGACCTTCGAGATCCCGGCCACCGGCACCGTACGGGTGGTCGACGCCGACGGCGAGGCCGTCCTGGAGCAGGCGGTCGGCGCCGGCGACATCTTCCGGATGTGCCAGACCAAGGACGTGCCGATCCGCGACTGGGTCAAGCTCGCCGTCTCCCGCGCCCGCGCCACCGGCGACCCGGCCGTCTTCTGGCTGGACGAGGGCCGCGCGCACGACGCGGTGCTCATCGAGAAGATCACGGCGTACCTGCCCGAGCACGACACCGACGGGCTGCGGATCGAGATCAGGTCGCCGGAGGACGCCATCGCGTTCTCCCTGGAGCGCATCCGGCGCGGCGAGAACACCATCTCGGTCACCGGCAACGTCCTGCGCGACTACCTGACCGACCTGTTCCCGATCCTGGAGCTGGGCACCAGCGCCAAGATGCTGTCGGTCGTCCCGCTGATCAACGGCGGCGGGCTGTTCGAGACCGGCGCCGGCGGCTCCGCGCCCAAGCACGTTCAGCAGCTGCTCAAGGAGAACTACCTGCGCTGGGACAGCCTCGGCGAGTTCCTGGCGCTCGCGGTCAGCTTCGAGCACCTCGCGCAGACCACCGGCAACGCCCGCGCGCAGATCCTCGCCGACACCCTGGACCGGGCCACCGGCACCTTCCTCAACGAGGACAAGTCGCCGAGCCGCCGCGTGGGCGGCATCGACAACCGCGGCAGCCACTTCTACCTGGCGCTGTACTGGGCGCAGGAGCTTGCCGCCCAGACCGAGGACGCGCAGCTCGCGCAGGCGTTCGCCGCGCTGGCCACGTCGCTCGCCGAGCAGGAGCAGACGATCGTCGCCGAGCTCATCGCCGTACAGGGCCGGCCGGCCGACATCGGCGGCTACTACCAGCCCGACCCGGCGAAGGCGGCAGCGGTGATGCGCCCGTCGGCCACGCTCAACCGGGCACTGGCGATCCTGGGCTGAGGCGGCGCGGCCCCGGGGCCGCGCCCGCCGCCGGCCGACGCCCGCACACGGCGGTGGGCGGGACCCTTCGAAGGGTCCCGCCCACCGCCGCGCCGTCCGCCGGCCGCGCCGGCTCCGCCGGAGGGATCAGAGCGGCGGGGCGGCGGGCTTGAGGGCCACACCCGCCTCGGACG
Organism: Streptomyces sp. ITFR-21; assembly: GCF_031844685.1. Taxonomy (NCBI): domain Bacteria; kingdom Bacillati; phylum Actinomycetota; class Actinomycetes; order Kitasatosporales; family Streptomycetaceae; genus Actinacidiphila; species Actinacidiphila sp. ITFR-21. Next base: position 964,096 of record NZ_CP134605.1, on the reverse strand, counting down.
TGTGCACCAGGAAGGTCAGGGTCTCCTGGAAGTACAGCTCGACACTGGTCGCGTCGTGGCCGAGGTAGCCGATGGAGACGTCCTGGCCCAGGCGCAGCTCGAAGTCGCCGCCGCGGGTGGCCAGCAGGAAGGCGCCGTCGATGGCCGGGGCCCAGATGATGTCGCCGTCCAGGAGCCGGGCCAGGTGCTCGTGGATCGGGTAGCCGTGGTCGGAGGTCTCGCTGACCGCGGTGTACGCGTCGGCGCTCAGCGCCAGCGTGTACGCGCCGTCCACACCGGCCAGCCGCAGCGCGGTGATCGCCTGGCTGACGGCGTCGGGGTAGGCCCGCACGTCGGCGGGCAGGGTCAGCTCCGGGTTGGAGGAGGCGGCCCGGATACCGGTGATGCCCGCGGCCGGGTACCCCTCGAAGACCGCCCGGTCCTCGGCGAAGGCCAGCCGCCGGGCGGCGTCCTTGACCGGCTGCCAGTCGGCGTCCTTGGCGCCCCGCTCCACGTCGTCCACCTGGCCGCGGTCGACGGTGAACGGCACCCGCAGCTCCACCATCGGCTGCGACAGCCGGGCACGGGCGAGCACGCCCTCGGCCGGCGCGGGCAGCGAGGAGTCCAGGTGTCCGGTCGCCACCGCGGCCAGTTCCGGGCCGCCGGGTTCGGGCACGTCCACGACGCGGCGGGCGGCGACATTGCGCTTGAAGGTGCGGACCGCCTCCGCCTCCAGGTCGGCCCAAGCGGCGTCGGAGACGGGGGCCAGTTCACGGTGCAGGTTGTTCACGCGATCGTGCTCCTGTTCAGATTGCCGATGCCCAGGCTGCCGTCGGCCGGCCGGGGGAGCGGGGCGGGCGCGGGCGTCCGTGCGGCGGTGCCACCGGCCGCCGGCGCCCCGGGCAGGTCGTCGAGGAGACCGGCGGCGGGCACGTGGAACAGCGTGCCGGTGACCGCCGTGGAGAAGTCCAGGATCCGGTCGTAACCGGTGGGCGGCGCCCCGAGGAACATGTTGCGCAGCATCCGCTCGGTGACGTCGGGGGTGCGGGCGTAGCCGATGAAGTACGTGCCGAACTCGCCGCGTCCCGGGCTGCCGAACGGCATGTTGTCCCGCAGGATGTCCCGCTCGGTGCCGTCCGGGTCGGTGACGGTGTTCAGCGCGACGTGCGAACCCTCGGCGTCCAGCTCGATGTTGGTCGCCTTGGTCCGGCCGATGATCTTCTCCTGGGCCTCGACCGGCAGCCGGTTCCACGCCTCCAGGTCGTGCAGGTACTTCTGCACGATGACATAGCTGCCGCCGGCGTGCGGCGCGTCCTCCGCGCCGATCAGCACCGCCGCCCGCGCGTCGGCTCCCTCGGGGTTCTCGGTGCCGTCCACGAAGCCCAGCAGGTCCCGTACGTCCAGGTACTTGAAGCCCTGCACCTCGTCCTGGAGGGTCACCGCGCCCCGCAGCCGCCGCATGATCTCCGCGGCGAGCGCGAAGCACACGTCCAGGCGGCTGCCCCGCAGGTGGAACAGCAGGTCGCCGGGCGTGGCCGGGGCCCGGTGCCGGGTGCCCGCCAGCTCCACGAAGGGGTGCAGCCCGACCGGTCGCGGGTAGTCGAACAGCCGGTCCCAGGCGTCCGAGCCGATGCCCGCCACACAGCTGAGGGACGCGTCCGGCGCGCCGAAGCCGAACGCCCGCCGCAGCCCGGACAGGTCGGCCAGCAGATCGCGTACGGTCTCCTCGCCGCCGGGGTCGACCGTGACCACCAGGAAGATCGCGGCGGCCGTCAGCGGGGTGAGCACCGGCTGCGGTTCCGGCGCCGGCCCGGCCCCGGACTCTGGGAGCGATGCGGACGTCAACCCGTTCTCCTCTCTGCGCGGCGGTGCTGCGCGGCACTGTGCGTGCCGCCCCGGTGATCACACCGGCTCAGCAGGACCCTACTGGCATCCCGTCCCCGCCAGGCGGTTGCGCCCCGCCCCGCGCGGGTGTCGCGTTCGCCGCACCCGCACCCGCACCCGCACCCGCACCCGCACCCGCACCCGCACCCGCACCCGCACCCGCACCCGCACCCGCACCCGCACCCGACGGCCGGGGCGCCGCGTCCGCGGTCACCGCGCCGTGCGGCGCCCGCCGCGCCGCGTCCGCCGCCGGCGGGGTGGCGCGGAGCTACCGGGCCTCGCGCGAGGCCCGCGGGTACAGCACGGGGTTGAGCGGCGACACCGGCACCGCCCCGACCGCCGTACCCGGCAGCCAGGTCTCCAGGTCGTGCCGCTGGAAGTCGTTGACCGGCTCGGTGGCGGTGATGTCGGCGGCCATGTAGATGACCGTCATCACCCGGCGGGCGGTCCGCGACCGGTTCGGCGCCGCGCGGTGGAAGGTCCAGCCGCCGTGGAAGCTGGCCTCGCCCAGCCGGTACGGGCTCTCCACCACCGGGAAGTCCTGCCCGGCCAGCGCCCGCCGTACCTCCCGCTCGGACTCGTCGCCGATCGGCAGGTCCCGCCCCGCCGCGAACCGGTGGCTGCCCGCGGCGAACGCCAGCGGCCCCATCTCGGCCGGCGTCTCCTGGAGCGGCAGCCACAGTGTCACGGTCCGGTCGGTCGACAGCGGCCAGTAGTACTGGTCGGCGTGCCACGGGGTGATCCCGCCGCCGGGCTCCTTGTACAGCGCCTGGTCGTGGTAGAGCCGCACCGACGGCACGCCCAGCAGCGCCGCGGCGATCCCGGCCAGCCGCTCGGCGAAGACCAGTTCGCGTACCGTCTCGCTGTGCTGCCACAGGTTGGTCACCTGGAGGAACGCTTTGCCGTACGTGTCGCGCTCGGCCAGCGGCAGGTGCTGGGTGTTCAGCTCGACCACCTTCGCGGTGATCGCCGGCTCGTAAGCGGTGACCGCGGCCGGATCCAGCACGCAGGGCAGCTTGACGAAGCCCTCGGCGTCGAAACGGGCCCGCGCCGCCGCCGCGTCGAAGAAGTAGGGGATGTCGAGGTTGTACCTTCCGGTCCGCATGCCTTCAGGCTCCCGGCGGCCCCCGCCGGGAGCCACGCCTGGGATGGCGGCTTCCGGTACTCTCTTGCCCCCGAGCCGGGCGGTCACGGCGGGGGAGAGGCAGGTGAGGAGCGTGCGGGCGGCCTTCGAGCACGTCGTGCCCACCGCCGCGTCGTCCTGGCGGCTCTTCGTCCGCCGCGAGCCCCGCTTCGACTTCCAGTGGCACTTCCACCACGAGTACGAGCTCACCTGGATCACCGGGGGCAGCGGCACCCGGATCGTCGGCGACCGCGTCGAGGGGTACGGTCCTGGCGATCTGACCCTGATCGGCCCCGAACTGCCGCACACCTACGTCTCCACGCCCGGCCCGGACGGGCAGCAGGCGGTCGTGGCCCAGTTCCGCCGCGACTTCCTCGGCCGGGACCTCTTCGAGTGCCCCGAGTTCGGCGCGGTCCGCGACCTGCTGGGGCGCGCCGCCCGCGGGCTCGCCTTCCCGCCCGGCGCGGCGGACCCGGCCGCGCTCACCTGCCTGCCGCCGGCCGACCGGACCCTGGAACTGCTGCGGCTGCTGGTCCGGCTGGCCGGCCACCCCGGAGCCCGCACACTGGCCGGCGACCGGCACACCCCGCCGCTCGACCGCGCGGCCGGCGACCGGATCGACGCGATGGTCGGGCTGATGCACGCCGCCTACGCCCGCCCGCTCGGGCTCGACGAGATCGCCCGAGCCGCCCACCTGTCCCCGACCTCGGCCAGCCGCTTCTTCCGCCGCAGCACCGGCACCACGATCACCGCGTACCTCAACCGGCTGCGGATCGAGGCGGCCTGCCATCTGCTGCGGGACACCGACCGTCCGGTCGCCGGCATCGCCGCCGACTGCGGCTATGCCAGCCTCGCCAACTTCAACCGCCGCTTCCGCGAGCTCAAGGACGCCTCGCCGCGCGAGTTCCGGCGGAATTTCCGCACCGGAGCCGTACCGCAGGGGTGAAGCGGCTGGGCCCGGCCGAGACCGCGGGGCCGGGGGTGAGACCGCGGGGCCGGATTGGAGCCGCGGGCCGAACCGGGACCGCCGGGCCGGGGCCGCGGGGCCTGAGACCGCGGGGCCGGATCGGCGCCGCGGGACAAAGGTCCCCCGCCGGGCACATCATTTCGCCCCGGGCGGCCAAGCGGTCCTCATGAGACCTGTCGCCGCACCGCCGCGCCCCCAGCACCCAGCCGGCCGGGGGCGGTGATGGCGGAGCACTGGTACAAGCAGGCCGTCGTCTACTGCGTCGAGGTGGACTCCTTCCAGGACTCCGACGGCGACGGCATCGGCGACCTGCGCGGACTCATCGGCCGGCTGGACCACATCGCCCGCCTCGGCGCCACCTGCCTGTGGCTCAACCCCATCCACCCCTCCCCGCTGAAGGACGACGGCTACGACGTCAGCGACTTCTACGCCGTCGACCCCCGTCTCGGCACTCTCGGCGACTTCGCCGACCTGCTGCGCGCCGCCGCCGACCGGGGACTGCGGGTCATCATGGACCTGGTCGTCAACCACACCTCCGACCAGCACCCCTGGTTCCGGTCCGCGGTCGCCGACCCCGAGTCGCCCTACCGGGACTGGTACGTATGGTCCGACCGGGAGCCCGCCGACCGCCGCCAGGGCATGGTCTTCCCCGGCGAACAGGACGAGACCTGGACCTTCTCGCGCAAGGCCGGCGCCTGGTACTACCACCGGTTCTACGACTGCGAACCCGACCTCGACATCGCCAACCCGCGGGTCCGGGAGGAGATCAAGCGCATCACCGGCTTCTGGGCCCAGCTCGGCGTCTCCGGGTTCCGGCTGGACGCGGCCCCGTTCGTCATCGAGCTGACCCGCCCCGACCGGCCGGACCCCCCGGAGGACTGGGACTTCCTGACCGAGCTGCGCGAGCACCTGTCGTGGATCAAGGGCGACGCGGTCGTCCTGGCCGAGGCGAACGCCAAACCCGAGCGGCTGCCCGAGTTCTTCGGCGACGCGGCCGGCTCCGGCGACCGCATGCACATGCTGTTCGACTTCCGGCTCAACACCCGGCTGCTGCTCGCCCTCGCCCGCGGCGACGCGGCACCGGTCCGGGACGTCCTGCGGGACGGCCCGCCGATCCCCTCCTCCGGACAGTGGGCGAGGGCGACCTTCCTGCGCCTGCACGACGAGGCCGACCTCAGCCAACTCGACGACCGGGAACGCGAGGACGTCTTCGCGGCCTTCGGACCCGAGCCCGAGATGCAGCTCTACGGCCGGGGCATCCGCCGCCGCCTGGCCCCGATGCTCGGCGGCGACCAGGCCCGGCTCCGGCTCGCCTACGCCCTGATGCTCGCCCTGCGCGGCACCCCGGTCCTGCGCTACGGCGAGGAGATCGGCATGGGCGAGGACCTGCGCCTGCACGGCCGGGACGCCATCCGCACCCCCATGCAGTGGTCCGCGCACCGCGGCGGCGGCTTCAGCACCGCGCCCACCAGGGAGAACGCGACCCGGCTGATCCGGCAGGGCCCCTACGGCTACAAGCACGTCAACGTGACCGACCAGCGGCGCGACCCCGACTCGCTGCTCACCTTCCTCGAACACGCCACCCGGATGCGCCGCGAGTGCCCGGAGGCGGGCGAGGGCACCTGCTCGCCGACCGACGCCGAACTGCCCGCCGCGGTCCTCGCGCACCGCGCCGACTCCCCGTCCGGCGCCGTGCTGTTCCTGCACAACCTCGGTGCGGAACCCGTCACCCTCGCCCTCGGCCGGCAGCCCGGCACCGGTCCCGACTTCGGCGAGGTCTTCGCCGACCGGCGCTACGACGAACCCGCCCCCGATCTCGCCGAACTCCGGTTGGGGCCGCACGGTTTCCGCTGGATCCGGCTGAACCGCCACCCCGGCTGAGACAGCGCTACCCTGACGGCAGCAAGTGGTTGGGGGAGGCGTGACGGCAGACGTCCAGGGGCCCGCGTGGGCGCTGGAAGGGCTCGGGGTGCGGTCCGGGCGGTACCCCCTCTCGGTCGAGGGACCGGTGATGCGGGCGGTGGACCGGCTGGTGCCCGGCATGTCCACCGTGACCCGGTACATCCGCTACCACTCGATGTACGCGGCGATCGCCGCCGACGCCGAGCGGCGCGGGCTGGACGAGGCCGCCTGCCGCGCCCTGGTCCGGCGCGGCGAGGTGCTGCTGGCGGCGCTCGGACGCGACCTGCCGCCCGGCGCCGAGGCGTCGGCCGCGCACGGGATCGACCGGGTCCGGCGCTTCTGCGGGACCGCGCTCGACCTGGCCGGGGCGGCCGACGAGGAGCAGACCCGGCACTCGTACTCCCCGCGCCGGTGGGGTTTCTGGGACCAGTACGGCGGCCCGGCGACGGTGCTCGGCACCGTGGAGGTCAGGGACGGCGCCCTGCGCCCCGGCCGGCACGCCTGCCCCGCCGCCGTCCGCGAGGTGTTCGCGCCGCTGCTGGCGCTCGCCGTCCGCGACACCGTGCCGTTCGCCGACCTCGACCGGGCCGCCCCGGTGGCGCTCGGCGCCCCCGTCCGGGCCGAACAGGAGTGGCTGACCGGGGTGTTCACCGCCACCCGGCCCGGACAGGGGCACGTACCGCAGGAGTGGGAGCCGTCGGACCGCACCCGGCGCGCCACCTTGCGGATCCTCGGCCGGGCCGTCGAACTGCACGGCCGCGACGGCGACGGCTACCTGGCCACGCTAACCTCCGCGGTGGCCTTCGGCGACGAACTGGACGCCGACCCGGTGCTGGCCGCCGTCCCTGAGGCCCAGGGCTGGCGGGGCCTGCTGCTGCGCCACTACTCCGTCGGCGCCTGGCGCCGGCTGTGGGCCTCGCTGGTGGCCGCGGTCGGGACCAGGGACGGCGAGCACGACCGGTCCGCCGCCGAACTGCGCGACTGGCTGGCCGACCAGGCCCCGGCCACCACGGTACGCGGGCTGTTGGCCGCCCTGCCGCCGCTGAAGGACCCGGCCGGCCGGCTGCTGCCCGCTGAGCGCGAACTGCTCGCCCGCGACGGCGCCACCCCGATGACCGACGTACTGCTCCTGCTGACCGGGGGCCTGCGCTCGCGCCCCGGGCACCTCCCGGACGACGTCCGCGCGGTCTTCCTCGGCCGGCAGCCCAACCGGGCCGAGTTCCTCGACCCCACCTGGATCGACAACCTGCTGGCGGACTACCGCGACCGCCCGGCCCGCGACCTGGCCGCCCGGCTGGTGGACGACATGCTCGCCCAGTCCCGCCGGGTGGCCCTGGCCAAACTGCGCACCGACCGGGCCACCGGCGGGCTGCGGATCTTCTCCCGGCTGCACCTGCGCGACGAGCGCTACTTCAGGACCGGCGAGGAGAGCAGCGACAACATCGGCACCCGCATCCCCCAGCTCGGCCTCTGCGCGGAGCAGCTGGGGCTCTTCACGGTCGAGGACGACTGCTACGCGGTCACCGCGGCCGGCCGAAACGTCCTGGAGACCGCCCGGTGAGCGCCGCCTTGCACACCCGGTTCGCCTCGCCGGTCACCCTGCTGCGCGAATGGGCCGAACGTCCCGACCGGGCGGCGCTGCACGAAGCGCTCTTCCTGGGCTTCACCGTCGACCTGCCGTTCCTGGAGAAGGTCGCCATCCCCGTCGCCCGCGGTCTGCTGGGCGCCAGGACCGCCGTGATCGGCGACGCCGCCCAGAGCCTGTACGACCCGGTCGACGTGCGGCTGGCCGGCCGGGGCTACCTGCACGGGCTGGCCGGCTGCCGGGGCGCCTTCCACCCCAAGGTCGTCCTGCTGATCGGCGAACACGCCTGCCGGCTCGCCGTCGGCTCGGGCAACCCCACGCTGTCCGGCTGGGGAGGCAACGACGAACTGTGGACCGTCGCCGAGACCGAGGACGACGCCTCCCACGCCCTGCTGGCCGACCTCGCCGACTGGCTGGAGGAACTGCCCTCCGCCGTCAGCCTCGACCCCTGGTCAGCCGACCATCTCCGGGAAATCGCCGCCCTGCTGACCCAGCGGCATATCGAGGCGCCCGACGGACCGCCGGCCGGTCCGCAGCCCCGGCTGCTGCACAACCTGCGCCGCCCGCTGGTGGAGCAGCTGCCGGCCGGCCCGGTCGACGAACTACACGCCTACGCCCCGTTCAACGACCCGGCGGGCGAGGCCCTGCGGGCGGTGCTCGACCGACTGGACCCGCGCGAGACCGTCCTCGGCCTGCAGCCGCGCTGGTCCAGCTACGACGCCGCCGGGATCCGGGCCGCGCTCGACGGCCGCTCCGCGCGGATCCGGCTGCTGGAGGAAAGCCGCACCCGGCACGGGAAGTTCGTCCAGTGGCGGATCGGCGACCGCCTGCACGCCCTCACCGGCAGCCCCAACCTCACCCGGGCCGCGCTGTGTTCGAGCACGGCGGACGGCGGCAACTGCGAACTCGCGGTGCTCGCCGCCGACACCGCGGCGCTGCTCCCGACCGAGGGCGGCACCACACCGGTCGCCGGACTGCACGGCCGCACCATCCGGCCGTCCCCCGCGGGCGCGCGCACCCCCGTGCTGCTCGGCGCGAAGACCGACAGCGCCGGCCTGCACGTGTCGCTGGCCCGCGGCGAGCCGGTGCCCGTCCTGATCAGCATGTCCCCGGACGGCTCGCCGGGCTCGTGGACCCCGGTCGGCCCGGTCCCGCCGGGCGAGCGGGCCGCCTCCTTCCCGCGCCCCGAGGTACCCGGCGCGGCGGTGCGCGCCGGCTTCGTCCGGGCCGACGGCAGCACCGCCGAGTCACCGGCCGTCTTCGTCTACAGCCCGGTCCACTGCGCCCGCCGCGACAGCGCCGACACCGCGCCCCGGCTCCGCTACGACTACACCGCCCAGCAGCTGTTCGCCGACGAACGCGCCGCCCGGCGATTCGAGAACGACCTGCTGCGGCTGCGGGAGTTCGGCGTCGCGGCGGGTCCCTCCCGGGCCGCCGCCGCCACCGGTACGGCCCCGGGCGCGACGGCGGTGAGCGGGATCGACCGCTGGGACGCCTACCTCGCGGACTGCCGCCGGATGATCGGGGTGCCGCTGACCGGGCTCGCCTTCGGCGGCCTGTACCTGGATCTGCCGCAGCCGCCCTCGTCGCGGTGGACGGTGTCGGTGGTCACCGGCGCGGACGACGGCGGCCTCGGCGGTGCCCCGGACGACGAGGAGGACGCGGAGGACGCTGAGGACGCGGACGGCGACGGCACGGACGAGGAGGACGAGGGGGAGGAGCCGGGCGGCGTCGAGCCGGGGACGGCCGCCGCCGTCGTACCGCCCGACCAGCGCGCGCACTGCCGCGGCTGGGCCCGGCGCTGGGTCCGCTCGCTGCGCGTCCCGCCCGGATCCCCCCGCGACTTCGCGGTCGGCCTGCTGGTGGCGGGCCTGTACGTCCAGCTGCTGGCCGCGGGCGTCTGGAACGAGGACGACGACGGCTGGCGCGACGGCCTCGCCGTCCTCCTCGCCGCCCTGACCCCGGCCGAACCGGACCACGCGCCGCTGCCGTCCGAGCTCGGGGAGCGGCTCGACGCCGTCGCGGCCGTCCTGGTGGCGCTGCTCGCCCAGGACGCCGGCTTCACCGGCGGCGAGCACGACGTACGCGCCGCCCGCACCTGGCGGACGGTTAAGGACGCCGTCGCGCGGGCGGAGCCCGGACAGGCCGCCGACCTGATGTTCCGGCCCGACCGGGCCAGGGCCCGTGTCGCGACCTGGAGCGAGGTGGAGCGGCTCGTCGCCCTCGCGCAGGACGACGACCCGTACGCCGACGTGATCGAGGAGTTCGCCGCCGCGGACCTGACGGCCGTCCACGAGGACGGCGTCTGGCAGATCACCGGCTCGTTCGGCAACCCCTTGCAGGTCGTCACCCGGGCCGCCGCCCGGCTGGGCCGGCACACCGCCGAGGGCGTCCTGGTGCAGGCCCGCGGCCGGCAGAAGTGGGCGTTCGTGGCCTGGGACGACCCGTACCTGGTCCTGCTCAATCCCCCCGCCCGGGTCTGGCGCGCCTACGAGATCCGGCCGCCGGCCACCCCCGAGTCCCGCTTCAGCGGCGGCGACATCTCGGCCGTCCCCGGCCGTACCGGCCCCCCGACCCCCCTCGCGGCGAGCCCGCCCGAGGCCCTCAGGACGATCCTCGCGCGGGCGGGCCTGGCATACCCGGAGCTGATCCGGCGGCTGTTCGCCGACCCCGGCTGACCGTGCGCTGCCGCCGGGACCGTTGTGCCGCGGGCCGCCTTCCCGCCGCGGGCCGCACCGGCCGCCGGGTCCGGGCCGCCCCGCCCGGGGGCGCGGGAATCGGCGGCGCCCGGTCGGCGTTGTCCGCTCTGCCCGGCGGACACCGCGCGAAAGCCGGGGCCAGCGATCCGGCCACCGCCGCATCCCGGCGGCCATTGTCGGCGGGCGGGCCGCCGGTTAGCGTGGACACGGAGGACGCGGGGCGCCGTCGAGGCGCTCCCGTCGTCCGGGCGGTTGTCCTGGCCGGTGGCCGGGCCGGCCGTCGTTTCGCGAGCACGCGGCCCGCAGGGGCCGACGAGACCGAGGGGGCGGGCATGCGGGTACGCCACACCGGCGCCGCGGCGCGCTCCACCGGCGTTTTCCGGCCGCCCGGCGCCTGCGCGCCCGCTGCCCGCACCCGCCGCGCCGCCCCGCGCCCCGTCGGCCCGCCGCCGACCCTCCCCACCCCTCCGCTTCGGCGTGCCGACGCCGCCCGGCCCGCCGGGGCCTTCCAGACCCCGGTGCTGCGGCGGCACGTCGATCTGGGACGGGTGAGCAGCGCGCTGTGTCCGGGGACCGCCACCGTCCGCTGACGGACGGGGGTTTGCCGGGGCGCGCCGAGCGCCACGGCCCGCTCCCGCCCCGCCGTCACGGCCGCCCCTCCCTTTCCCCGCTGCGGGCGCCCACGGAACGGCGCCCCCGCACCACGCCGTCGGCGGCGCCGGTCCCGTACGCCCGGGAATCCGGCAGGGCGCCGCGCTGCCCGGCGCCGTGGACGACCCCGATCGGAGACGTATCCCATGACTGCCCCGCACAGGGACGACCCCCGCCTGCACCTGGCGGTGGAGGTGGACGGAGACGGCGCCCACCCGGCCGCCTGGCGCCACTCGGGCCGGCCGCCCGCCGAGGTGTTCGGCCCGCGGCTGCTGCGCGAGCGCGTCGCCGCGGCCGAGGAGGCCGGGTTCACCCTGGTCACCCTCGCCGACACGCCCGTGCCGCCCGGACCCGAGACGGCGGGCCGGCTGGAGGCCGGCACCCGCGCGGCGTACGTGTCCGTCCTCACCGACCGGATCGGGCTCGCCCCGACCCTGCACGCCACCGTCACCGAACCGTTCCACCTGGCGACGCAGTTGGCCAGCCTGGACCACGCGAGCAACGGCCGCGCCGCCTGGATCGTCGGCGCCGCCAACGACGCGGACGCCCACGCCACCATCGGGCGCGAGCCGCTGACCGCCGAGGCGCTGCGCCGCGAGGTCGCCGACGTGATCGACACGGCCCGCGCGCTGTGGGACTCCTGGGAGGACGACGCGGTCATCAAGGATCTGGCCACCGGCCGCTTCCTGGACTGGCACAAGGTCCACCACATCGACTTCGAAGGCGCCGCCTTCACCGTCAAGGGGCCGCTGATCACCCCCCGCCCTCCGCAGGGCCAGGTCGTCGTGCTCGCCCCGGACCACCTGGACGCCGACGACCGGGCGGACGTCGTGCTGGTCGCGCGGCCCGGCCTCACCGACATCGGGTTCCGGTCGGCGGCGGCCCGGCAGGCCGGTGCGCCCCTGGTGTTCGCCGAGGTCGAGGTGGTTCTCGACGCGGACCGGCCCGCCGCCGAGCGCCTCGCCGAACTGGACGCCGCCACCGCGTGGGCGCCGGGCGACCGGCTGCGGCACGTCGGCTCGGCCGCCGACCTGGCCGAGCTGCTGGCCGAGCTGGCCCGCACCGTCGACGGGGTCCGGCTGTACCCCGCGGTCCTCGCCGTCGACCTGCCGGTGCTCGCCGGGCAGGTGCTGCCCGCGCTGGCCGAGGCCGGCCTGCACCGGCCGCCCCGGCCGGGCGACACACTCCGCTCCGCCCTCGGGCTTCCCCGTCCGGCCAACCGGTTCGCCGCCGCGGCGACCGCGACCTCCTGAGGTGACCGCCATGTCCGAACCGACCACCGCCGACGCGTACGACCCGAACGCCCAGGTCCACCTCGGCGTCTTCTTCACCGGCGTCGGCCCCCAACTCATCTGGACCCAGCCCGAGTCGCCATCGCACACCGCCGTCGAGACCTTCGTCGAAGTGGCGCGGCTGCTCGAACGCGGCCTGTTCGACGCCTTCTTTCTCGGCGAGGGCCTGCGGGTGCGGGAGAACCAGGGCCGGGTCTTCGATCTGGACATCGCCGGCCGGCCCGACGCGATCACCCAGCTGAGCGCCCTCGCCGCGGCCACCACGCACATCGGGCTGGTCGCCACCCAGAACACCACGTACAACTTTCCCGCCGACCTGGCCCGCCGGCTGGCCAGCCTGGACCTGCTGTCGGAGGGCCGGGCCGGCTGGAACATCGTCACCACCGACAACGCCTGGACCGGCGCCAACTTCCGGCACGGCGGCTGGCTGGACCACGCCCGCCGCTACGAGCGCGCCACCGAGTTCGTCGCGGCGGCCAAGGAGCTGTGGTCTTCCTGGGCACCCGGCGCCATCGCCGACTCCGCCGCGAGCGGCGGCGGTTGGGCCCGGCCCGGGTCGATCACCGCCGTGGTGCGGGACACCGACCTGGTGCGGCTGCGGGCCACCGCGACGCTGCCGGCCAGCCGCCAGGGCCGCCCGGTGCTCTTCCAGGCCGGCGACTCGCCCGGCGGGCGCGAACTCGCCGCCACCCACGCCGACGTGGTGTTCTCGGCCAACACCGGCTACGAGAAGGCACTGGCGTACGCGGCCGACCTGCGCGCCCGGCTGGCCCGGCACGGCCGCCCCGCCGACGCCGTCCGCATCCTGCCCGGCGCCATCGTCGTGGTCGGCGACACCGCCAAGGAGGCCGAGGACAAGGCACGCTGGCTGATCGAGGAGCAGATCTCACCGCCGCGGGCGATCGCCTTCCTCGAACAGTACTGGGGCACCGACCTGTCCGGGTACGACCCCGAGGGGCCGCTGCCCGACATCGAGCCCAGCCAGGACGAACTCGACCCGTCCCGCGGCACGATCGCCATCGAGGACCGCACCGGCAAGCTGGCGCAGATCCAGAAGTGGCGCGATCTGGCGGCCGAACGGAACCTGTCCATAGTCCAGCTGGTACGGGAGGTGTCCTCCCGCCGCCCGCCCTTCGTCGGCACCCCCTCGCAGATCGCCGACGAGTGGACGCGGTACGTCCGCACCCGCGCCGCCGACGGCTTCAACATCGTGCCGCACCTGCTGCCGTCGTCGCTGACCGACATCGTCGACAAGGTCGTGCCGGAGCTGCAGGAACGCGGCTCCTACCGGACCGCGTACGAGGGGACGACGCTGCGCGAGCACCTGGGCCTGCCGCCGCTGCCGACGTCCTGACCCCCGTCCGGCCACCGGTCCCCACTCGGGGTGGACCGGTGGCCGGATCCGTACCCACCGGCTGCACTGATAAGAAAACGTGATCGGTCGCGATCAGGAATAGGCGTTGGACGAAAGAGTCCGGCATCCTGCATGCTCTCCATCATGATGACCCACGTGCTCGCGAGGACGTCCGGACACAGTCCGGCCCGCGAAGCCGTGCGCACCCGTGTCAGCGCCGCGGCGGCGCCCCGGCTGACCCAGCGCAGGGTGATCGACTTCGGCACGGCCACGTCGGCCCGCTGTCGCTGCAACTGACGCTCTCCGCCCCGCGCGAGACCCCGCCGTGCCCTTGCCGCACGGTCTGAGGGTGCACCGCGCACCCCTGCCCCGACCGGCACCCCGCCGCCCGTGATCCGCGGGCCGCGACCCCCTGTCGCGTGCTGCTCCCGCCGAGCAGCCGTTCCTGTCGCGAGGACATCCCCATGACTTCCGTCAGCACCGTTCCCGACGTCATCGCCTGGGACAACCCACCTCATCTCGGGCCGCGCGGCACCGTCGTCGTCGTGCCCGGCCGGGGCGAGGACCCCCGGCTGTACGAGCGGTTCGGCTCCCGGATCGGCGCCGACGCCTACCGGGTCCGGGCGGTGGCCGACCCGACGCGCTGGGAGGACGACGTCACCGGGCTGATCCGGCGGCTGCGCGCGGACGGGGAACTGCCGCGGCCGTTCGTGCTGGCCGGCTCCGACGCGGGCGCGCTGTTCGCCGCCGGGCTGGCCGCCTCCGGCGAGGTCGCGGTGGACGCCCTGCTGCTGGCCGGACTCCCGACCCGGGAGGCCGACGCCGCTGCCGCCGCCCGGCCCTGGGAGGACGAACTGGGCACGCGGACGGCCTGCCCGACCCACCGCGGCCGGCTGGAGACCGCCGGCCGGGTCGAGCACGGCGCCCTCTACACCCCGCTGCCGCCGCGCTGGTTCGAACGCGCCGACCTGGCCGCGGTCACCGTGCCGGTGCTGGCCCTGCACGGCGCGGCGGACGAGATCAGCCCGCTGGACCGGGTCCGTCCCGTGTACGCCGCCGCGCCCGCGGCGGAACTCGTCAGCCTGGCCGACGGCCGGCACGACGCCCTCAACGACATCTCGCACCGCACCAGCGCGGCCACCGTGCTGCTCTTCCTGGAACGGCTCCGCGCCGGGGCCGACGCCCCCGCCATCGCGGTCAGAGAGGAGCTGCACCCGTGACACGCTACGTGGTCATCGGCGCCGGCGCGGTGGGCGTCACGTTCGCCGAGGCACTGCACCGGGCCGGCGCCGACGTGCTGCTGGTCGCCCGCGGCCGGCAGCTCGCCGCGCTGCGCGAGGACCGGCTGCGGCTGGTCCGCCCGGACGGCACCACGGTGGTCCGGCTGCCGTACGCCGCCGGTCCGCAGGAGGTGGCGCTCACCGAGGACGACGCGCTCATCCTCGCCGTCAAGACGCAGGACACCGAGGCGACCGTGGCCGAGTGGGCCTGGCAGCCCGTCAGCAGGAGCGACGGCGGCCAGGACGCCGCCGCCACCGCGCTGCCCGTCGTGGTGCTGCAGAACGGCCTGGACAGCGAGCGGATCGCGCTGCGCCGCTTCGCCGACGTCCTGGGCGCGGTCGTGTGGGTGCCCGCCGTGCACGTGGACGAGGGCGTCGTGGTCTCCCCGGCCGCCCCGACCCCGGCCGCGCTGTGGCTCGGCCGCTACCCGTCCGGCACCGACCACCCGCTGCTCGAACGGCTGGCCGCCGACCTGCGCGCGGCCGACTTCGCGGCGCAGGTCGTGCCCGACGTCATCGGCTGGAAGGCCACCAAGCTGATCGCCAACACGATCAACGGGCTGGAGGCCCTCTACCCGCCCGGCGACCTGCGCGACACCGCCGCCCGGATCCTCGCCGACGAGGCCCGCGAGGTCCTCGCCGCCGCCGGCCTGCCGATCGCCGACCACCAGGCCCGCAACGAACTGGACCTGTCCGGCCTCGTCATCCACGACGTCCCCGGCCACCCGCGCGGCGGCAACTCCACCTGGCAGAGCCTGGCCAGGTCGGGCTCGCTGGAAGTGGACCACCTCAACGGCGAAGTGGTCCTCCAGGCGCGGCTCGCCGGACGTACCGCGCCCGCCAACGCCGCCGTCGTGGCCCGGCTGCGGCGCGCCGCCCGCGAGGGCACCCCGGCCGGCTCCCTCGGCGCCGCCGACCTCGCCGCCACGATCCCCGGGCTGCGGCCCCCGGTGCTGGTCACGGCCGCGGAACTGCGCGCCGAGACCGCCGGCGGGCGCCCGCCCGTACTGCTCGACGTCCGCTGGGCGCTCGGCGACCCGCACGGCCGCGAGCACTACCGCCGCGCGCACATCCCCTCGGCGGTCTACGTCGACCTCGACACCGAACTCGCCGCGCCCGCGAGCCCCGAGGGCGGCCGGCACCCGCTGCCCGACCCCGCCGCGCTCCAGGCGCACGCCCGCCGCTGGGGCGTCACCGCCGGCCGGCCGGTCGTGGTGTACGACGACAACGGCGGTACGGCCGCCGCCCGCGCGTGGTGGCTGCTGCGCTGGGCGGGTGTCGCCGACGTCCGGCTGCTCGACGGCGCGTTCGCCGGGTGGCGGGCGGCCGGCGGCACGCCGGCCGAGGGCGAGGAGACCGCCGCGGCCCCTGGCGACATCGTGCTCGCCCCCGGCCGACTGCCGGTGCTGACCGCCGACGAGGCCGCCCGGCTGCCCGCGTACGGCGTGCTGCTGGACGCCCGGGCCGGCGAGCGGTACCGCGGCGAGACCGAACCGGTCGACCCGAAGGCCGGCCACATCCCCGGCGCGGTCAGCGCCCCGACCGCGGAGAACCTCGGCCCGGACGGCCGGTTCGCCGACCGCGAGCAGACCAGGAAGCGGCTGGCCGACCTCGGCGTCGGCGACGGCACGGCGGTCGGCGTCTACTGCGGCTCCGGAGTGACCGCGGCCCACCAGATCGCCGCGCTGGCCGCCGCGGGCATCGACGCCGCACTGTACCCGGGCTCGTGGTCGGCCTGGTCCGCCGATCCGCGGCGCCCGGTCGCCACCGGCCCCGAACCGGGCGGGCCCGCCGGCCCGGCCGGGCGCCACGGCACCGAAGCCCTTGGGGGACAACGATGAGCACCAGTCAGACATCCCGGCCGACCGGTGTGGTGGACGCCCCCGCGCAGGAGCCGCCCGCCGAAGTCCAGGCGCAGCCGCCGAGCGTGACCCGTGGCGGCGTCGAGACGATCCGCCCGGCCCACGAACGCAGCAGACGCGGTGTTCCCCGCCCGGTGCGCCGCTCCTTCGGCCCGATCGGCGCCCTGCTGCTGTGGTGGCTGCTGAGCCGGACCGGCGTGCTGTCCGCCGACACCCTCGCCTCCCCGGTCTCGGTGTTCCGCAAGGGCTGGGACCTCACCGCCGACGGGGAACTCGGCTCGGCGATCTGGGCGTCCACCCAGCGCGTCGTCGAGGGCTTCGTGATCGGCGCGGTCGCCGGTACCGCGCTCGCGGTGCTGGCCGGTCTGTTCCGGCTCGGTGAGGACCTCATCGACGCCACCGTCGGCATGCTCCGCGCACTGCCGTGGGTGGGCCTGATCCCGCTGTTCATCGTCTGGTTCGGCATCGACGAGAAGCCGAAGATCGCCCTGGTGGTGATCGCGGTGACCTTCCCGCTCTACTTCAACATCTACGCCGGCATCCGCGGGGTGGACTCCCAGCTGATCGAGGCCGGCACCGTCCTGGGCCTGAGCCGGTGGGGGCAGATCCGGCACATCGTGCTCCCCGGCGCCCTCCCCGGCGCGCTGGTCGGCCTGCGGTACGCCCTCGGCAGCGCCTGGCTCGCGCTGGTCTTCGCCGAGCAGATCAACGCCAGCAACGGCATCGGCTACCTGATGAACAACGCCGAGCAGTTCTTCCAGACCGACGTGATCGTGGTCTGTCTGGTCGTCTACGCCGTCCTCGGTCTGATCAGCGACCTGATCGTCCGGATCGGGACCACGTACCTGCTGTCCTGGCGCTCATCCTTCGACGGAGCCTGACGATGACCACTCCCACCAAGCGGACCGGGCAGCGCCGCCGGGCCGGCCGGCCCGCCGGCGGCAGCGCCGCCGAGGCCGCCGGCACGCCGACCGCGTCCGACGCCCCCACCGCGGCCGGCACCCCCGGCCTCCCCGATGCCTCCGGCGCCTCGGACGCCTCGGACACCGCCGTCCACGTACGCGGCCTGGTCCGCGCCTTCGGCCGGCACCGGGTGATCGACGGGCTCGACCTCGACATCCGGCCCGGCGAGTTCGTCGCCCTGCTCGGGCACAGCGGCTGCGGCAAGAGCACGCTGCTGCGCATCCTGGCCGGACTCGACCGCGACATCGAGGGCACCGTCACCGTGCCCCGGCGCCGCGCGGTGGCCTTCCAGGCGCCCCGGCTGCTGCCCTGGAAGAAGGTCTGGCGCAACGTCGTGCTCGGCCTGCCGGGCCGCGCCGACCGGGCGCTGGCCGACCGCTACCTCGCCGAAGTGGGCCTGTCCCAGCGGGCCTCGGTCTGGCCCAAGACGCTCTCCGGCGGCGAGGCGCAGCGCGTGTCGCTGGCCCGGGCCCTGGTCCGGCAGCCCGACCTGCTGCTGCTTGACGAGCCGTTCGGCGCGCTCGACGCGCTGACCAGGGTCAACGCCCAGCGGCTGGTCGGCGAGCTGTGGGCCCGGCACAACTGCGGTGTGCTGCTGGTCACCCACGACGTCGAGGAAGCCGTCCTCCTCGCCGACCGGGTGCTGGTCATGCGCGACGGCGGCATCCACCACGAAGCGGTGGTCGACCTGCCGCGGCCGCGGGACATCGGCTCCCCGGAGTTCGTCGCCCTGCGCACCGCGCTGCTGGCCCGGCTCGGCGTCGGCGAGGCCGCGCCGGCGGACGACTGACCGGCAGCTCCCGAGCCGCGCCCGCCGGGCGGCCCCCGACACCGGCCCGTCGAGCGGCCCCGCCCCTGGCCGCCGCCCCGATCCCCGACCCTTCTTCGACCCCGCCCAGCACCGCTCCACGAACCCCGAGGACAGCCATGCCCCGCCCCACCCCGCGGCTGCTCGCCGCGCTCTCCGCCACCGTCGCGCTCGCCCTGTCCCTGGCGGCCTGCGGCGGCTCGTCGAAGAAGGAGGCCGTGGCGCCCGCCACGGCGAGCGGCCCCGACCTGTCCGGCATCACCCTCACCCTCGGCGACCAGGCCAACGGCCTGCAGACCCTGCTGACCGCGGCCGGCACTCTCAAGGGCACCCCGTACAAGGTGAAGTGGGCCGAGTTCCAGGGCGCCGCCCCGCTCTTCCAGGCCATGCAGAGCGGCCAGGTCGACACCGGCACCGCCGCCGACCTGCCCACCCTCCAGGCCATCAGCGGCGGCCTGAAGATCAAACTGGTCGCCGCCGCCACCGCCGACGGATCCGGCACCGCGATCCTCGCCCGGCCCGGCTCCCCGGTGAAGACCGTCCAGGACCTCAAGGGCAAGGACGTCGTGGTCTCCTCCGCCAAGGGCAGCATCGCCGAGTACCTGCTGGCCAAGGTCCTCACCGACGCCGGCCTGAAGTACTCCGACGTGCATGTGCAGTACCTGCTGCCGACCGCCGCGCAGGCCGCCTTCAACGCCGGGAAGATCCAGACCTGGGCCACCTTCGGCATCTACCAGGACATCGCCGTGCAGAAGGGTGCCACGATCGTCGTGGACGGCAGGGACGGCCGGACCAGCGGCGTCGGCTTCCTGTCCGCCGCGCAGTCCTCGATCGCCGACCCGGCCCGCAAGGCCGCCATCGCCGACTTCCTCAAGCGGCTGTCCGCCGCCTACGCGTGGACCGCCACGCACGCCGACCAGTACGCGCAGGTGTTCGCGCGGAAGAACGGCGTACCCGCCGACGTGGCCGGCATTGTCGTCTCCCAGGGCTCCAGGGTGCTGAAGCCGGTTACGCCGGACATCACCGCCAAGGTGCAGGGCGTCTCCGACCTGATGCACCGGATCGGTTCGCTGCCCACCGACGTCCAGGTGGCCGGCACGGTCGACACCTCCCTGTACCCGCACTCCCTGGCCAACTGATCGGAGCCCCGCCATGCCCGTCGAGTTCATCAGCGCCACGCACACCACCAACACCACCGAGGCGTCTGGCCCCGGCCGGCACATCGGCTTCGACGTCGACTACACCCGCCGCTTCGTGCGGGCGCTCGACGACGGCGGCTTCGACTGGACGCTGGTCGCGTACAGCTCGGCCAGTGTCGACGCCGAGCAGCTCGCCCAGTTCGTCGTCAACAACTCGGAGCGGATCAAGCCGATGCTGGCTCACCGGCCCGGCTTCGTCTTCCCCACCCGCGTCGCCAAGGCGCTCGCCACCATCGACCAGATCGGCCGCGGCCGGCTCGGCGTGCACATCATCTCCGGCGGCAACGACACCGAACAGGCCCGCGAGGGCGATTACCTGACGAAGGCCCAGCGCTACGCCAGGTCGGAGGAGTTCATCACCGTCCTGCGCAAGGTGTGGTCGGCGACCGAACCGCTCAGCCACGAGGGCGAGTTCTACAGGTTCGACGGCTTCGCCACCGACATCAAGCCCTACCACGGCACCATCCCGATCTCCGTCGGCGGCTCCTCCCAGGAGGCGTACCGGGTCGGCGGCCGGCAGGGCGACATCTTCGGACTGTGGGGCGAGCCGCTGAAGGAGACCGCCGAGCAGATCGCCTCGGTCAACGCCATCGCCGACGCGGCCGGCCGGCCGCACCCGCGGATCTGGGTGTCCTTCCGCCCGATCGTGGCCGCCACCGACGAACTCGCCTGGGAGAAGGCGCACGACATCCTCGGCAAGGTCCGGCAGACCGTCGCCGCCGCCCCCAAGGGCGCCCGCTTCGCCGCGCTCGGCCAGGGCCGCCCGGCCAACGTCGGCTCGCAGCGGCTGCTGGACGTCGCCGCCCGCGGCGAGCTCCACGACCGGGCGCTGTGGACCCCGCTGGTCACCGCCACCAACGCCGCCGGCAGCTCCACCGCCCTGGTCGGCAGCTACGAGACGGTCGCCAAGGCCCTGCTCGACTACGTGGACATCGGCTGCGAACTGCTGTCCATCCGCGGCTACGACCCGCTCAACGACGCCGTCGACTACGCCCGCTACGTGCTGCCCCTGGTCCGCCAGGAACTCGCGCACCGCGCCGCCACCGCCGCACCCGCCGTACCGGTGGCCGCGGCCGGCTGACCGCCGCGTCCGTACCGGCCGCCGCGTCCGCCCACCACCCGAGCGGTCGTACGGCCGGCCCGTCCGCCGGCCGTACGACCACCGTCCCCGCCCGTTCCGCCCGCTCGGGACCACCACCCTGCACCACCACCCTGCACCACCACCCGGCACCACCCCCGGCCCCGCCCCGCCCAACGCCAAAGGACCCCACCATGCCCAGATTCCGCAGTGCCGCGCTGGCCGGATCCCTCCTGGCGGTCGTGCTGCCCCTGACCGCCTGCGGCTCCTCGGACTCCGACACCGGATCCGCCGCCCCCAAGCCGTCCGGCACGGTCTCCGCCGCCGCCCAGAGTGCCGACCTGTCCTCCGTGACCCTGCGCGTCGGCCAGACCGGCTGGGCGCAGCTGCCGGCCGTGCTCAAGGTCGCCGGACTGGACAACACCCCGTACAAGGTGAAGTGGTCGGTTTTCCCCGGCGGCGACAAGCAGATCCAGGCGCTCCAGGCGGGCGCGCTGGACGTGGCCTCCAGCAGCGACATCCCGCCGGTCTTCGCCGCCGCGGCCACCACCCCCAAGTGGAAGGTCGTCGGCATCCAGCGCACCAACACGCTGCTCCAGAACGTCGTCGCCGGCAAGAAGTCGGGGATCACCACGATCGCCCAGCTCAAGGGCAAGAAGGTGGGCTACGTCCAGGCCACCACCGCGCACTACTTCCTCTACAAGCTGCTCCAGGCGGCCGGCCTGAAGTGGACCGACATCCACGCGGTGCCGCTCACCCCGCAGGACGGCGTCGCCGCGCTGTCCAGCGGCTCGATCGACGCGCTCGCCAGCTACGGCAACTCGATCATCACCACCCAGCAGCAGGGCGCGAAGGTCATCGGCTCCGGCCAGGACATCCTGTCCGGCAACTTCCCCTACGAGGCGTCCGACCAGCTGATCGCCGACGCCGACCGCTCGGCCGCCCTGGTGGACCTGCTGGCCCGCGTGAACAAGGCGTTCACCGTCCTGCGTGACGGCCACGAGGCCGACTACGCCGAGCTGACCGCGGCGGCCACCCACGAACCGGAGAGCGTGGCCCTGGCCCAGATCCAGGCCGACGAACAGCAGATCCCGAGCGAGGTGCAGGTCGGCGGCCCGGACCAGATCGCCAAGGAACAGGACGTGGCCGACACCTTCAGCCAACTCGGCATCCTGCCCGGCACGGTGGACGTCTCCTCCTACTGGAGCGACGCCCTCACCGCCCGGCTGACCACCGCGCTGGCCGGCTCGTGAGCGCCCCCACCGTACGGCTGCCGGCGCCCGCGCTCGACCGGCTTGACGAGGTGACCGCCGCGCTCGCCGCGACCGCCGCGGAGACCGACCGCACCGCCGCCTTCCCGCACGCCGCGATCCAGGTCGTCCACGACGCCGGGCTCCTCACCGCCGCGGTCGCCCCGGGCTTCGGCGGCGCCGGCGCCGGCGTCTCCGACCTCGCCCGCATCCTCCAGGCGCTCGGCAAAGGCGACCCGTCGGCCGCGCTGATCACGGCGATGACGCTGCTGCCGCACGCCTTCCAGGCCCGGCGGCCCTGGCCCGAGGAGCTGTACGGGCGGGTGCTCGCCGAGTCCGCGGTACGGCCCACCCTGCTGAACCACGCACGGGTCGAACCCGAACTCGGCTCCCCGGCCCGCGGCGGCCTGCCCGCCACCCGGGCCCGGCGGACCGCGGCCGGCTGGTCGGTCAGCGGCCGCAAACGCTTCGTCACCGGCGCGGAGGGGCTCAGCTACTTCCTGGTGTGGGCGGCCACCGACGAACCCGTGCCCCGGGTCGGCACCTTCGTGCTGCCCGCCGACACGCCCGGCATCGAGGTGCTGCCCAACTGGCACCAGCTCGGCCTGCGGGCCAGCGGCAGCCACGACGTGGCGTTCACCGAGGTGGAGATCCCGGCCGGGAACGTCCTCGACGTCAGTGACCGCGGCCCCGGCGCGGAACAGGACAACCTCGCCGCCGGTGCCCTGCACGTGTTGCTGTCCGCCCTCTACCTGGGCGTGGCACGGGCGGCGCAGGAGTACGTGCACCGCTTCGCGCACGAGCGGGTGCCCACCAACCTCGGGCGGCCGGTGGCCACCACCGAGCGCTTCCGGCTGGCCGCGGGCGAGATCGAGACGCTGCTGTCCACCGCCGAGCAACTCGTCCACGGCGTCACCGACCGGCTGGACCGGGGCATCCCGGTGTCCGGCGCCGAGGCGCTCGCCGCCAAGGTCGTCGCGGTCCGCCACGTCACCGCCGCCGTCCACACCGGACTGCGGCTGCTCGGCAACCCCGGCCTGTCGCAGGACAACCCGCTGGAACGCCACTTCCGCGACATCCAGTCCGCAGGCGTCCACGCCCCCCAGGAGGACACCGCCCTGCTCGACATCGGCGCGGCCGTCCTGGCCGCGGCGGCCCCGGCCGGATGACCTCCCCCGAAGCCTCCGGCGGCACGCCCCCGCCGGCGGCGGCCGGCGCCCCGGGCCCAGCCGTGCGTGGTGGCGGCGCTCGTACCGGCTTGGCCGGTGCCCCGGGCGTACCCGGTGGCGGCGGCGTCCGTACCGGCTTGGTCGGGAGGCCGGCCGGTGCCCCGGGCGTACCCGGTGGCGGCGGCGTCCGGCCGGCCGCCGGCGGACCGGGTGCCGCTCGGCCGGGCGTTGCCGGAAGGGGCGTCGGCGGTCCGGGCCGCGTCCGGCCGGGGGCCGCTCGGACAGGGGCTGCCGGACCAGGGGTCGCCGGACGGGTTGCCGCCGGGCCGTGCGGCGGTCCGGCCGCTGCCGCCGGGGGGCCGGACGGGCCGGTACCGGGACGGGGAGCGGCTCAGACCCGGTCGGCCAGCAGGCCGCGGACCGCCGCCGCGGTCACCTCGGCCAGCTGCGGCGGCGCGTCAGCCCGGGTCCGCAGGTGCAGCAGCTCCGGCGGCACCGGCGGCAGGTCGTCCCGCCGCTCCAGCCCCTCCGGCGGTGGGCCGACGTCGGCGAGCAGCCCGACCCCCAGCCCGCCGCGGATCGCGTTCATCACCCCGGCCAGGTACGCCGCCTCCACCACCACCTCGGCCGGCATCCCGTGCTCGGCCAGCGTCTCCAGCGCGCGGCGGCGGATCGTACACGGGTTGTCGATGACCACCACCGGGATCGGCGCCCCCGCGGCCGGCATCCGCCAGGACGGCGCCGAGAACCACGACAGCGGCAGCGCCCCGGCGGACGCGCTCGCCCGGTCCTTGGCGTCGCCCAGGAAGACCGCCACGTCGATGCTGCCCCGGTCCAGGCCGGCGTTCAGCCGGCCGCTGCGGTCCAGCCGGAACCGTACGCCGTGCGCCGGGTACCGCTCCTGGAGCACACCGGTGATCGCGGGCAGGATGCGGTCGGCGGCGTGCTCGGTCGACCCGACCACGATCGTGCCGGTCTCCCGTTCGCCGCGCCCCAGCCGGAACAGCGCCTCGTCGTGCGCCGCGAGGATCTTCCTGGCCTCCGACAGCAGCGTCTCGCCCGGCGGGGTGAACCGCATGCCCCTGCCGTCCCGTTCGACCAGCGGGCGCCCCACCGCCTTCTCCAGCCTGCGCACATGCTGGCTCACCGCGGACTGGGACAGACCGATGGCGGCGGCCGCGCGGTGGAACCCCCCGCAGTCGGCTATCGAGGTGAAAGTACGCAGAGCGGCGATGTCCAGAACCTCGGCCATGCCGCGAGGGTACCAACCTGCGGTTTCGGGAAGCCTACAGCGACATGACCGGCAGCCCGGCGACCCGGGCGCGACGCCCGCCCGACTCCATGCCCGAGCCACCCGCGAGATGGGGAGAAAGCGTGTCCATCGTCACCCCTCGTTCCACCGCCGCCGAGCCGCCCGCGCGGTCGCAGGCCGCGGCGCGTCCGGAGCCACCGGCCGCGGCACCCGCCGCCCCGCCGGTCCCGGAGCGGTTCAAGGCGGCTTTCCGCGGGCACCCCGCGGGCGTCGTCGTGATCACCGTGCCGGGCCCTTCCGGCCCCGCCGGATTCACCGCCACCTCCCTGGCCTCGCTCTCCCTGGACCCGCCGCTGGTGTCCTTCGGGATCGCCACGACCGCTTCCAGCTGGCCGCACGTCCGTGACGGCGGCACCGCCGTCGTGCACTTCCTGGCCGAGGGCCACGAGGAGCTGGCCCGGCGCTTCGCCACCAGCGGCATCGACCGCTTCGCCGAACCCACCCGCTACACCCGCCTCCCCGACGGCGAACCCCTGCTGGACGGCGTCACCAACTGGCTGCTGATCTCGCTGGAGAGCCTGATACCCGCCGGCGACCACCGCCTCGTCATCGGCCGCGTCACCCATGCCGCCACCAGCCCCGCCCACCGCCCGCTCCTCTACCACGACGGCACGTACCACTCCATCACGGACGTCCCGGACACCGGTGCCCGGTTCCCCGTACCCGGGCGACAAGGCGACGGATGACGGGTGACGCCTCGGCCGGCCCCGCAGCGCGTCGTCGCCGCTCAACCACTGAGACGGTGTCCTGCGGTGAGCCCGCCGCCCGCGACGCCCGCGCGGTCACCTCGTCGGCATCACCGACCCAACCCGCTGGCCCGGCGGCTCCCCCTGCCCGGCCCCCCTCCTGCCGGGGGAAGACCACGCCCGGTGGCGGCGTGAAGCCGAGTTCCTTCAGCCGTTCCCACACCTGCCACGGCTCCATTTCCAGGGCGGCCGACCGCTCCAGGATCTGCGACACGGACACCGGAACCCCCCGGTAGACCCGTTCCCTCCCCTCGCTGATGAGGGCCGAGTCGTCCCGGCCCAGCCTGGTGTGCCAGGGGAGAAGGCCGGCGTCCTGCTCGGCGGCCGAGCAGGCCGAGCAGGCCGAGCAGGCGGAGCCGTTCCGCCAGCTCCGCCGGAGTGCGCTGCAGCTTCGCCGCGGCCTGCAGCAGGTGGTCCGCCTCCACCTCCTGCCCGAACCGGAGCCACGGCCTGCGCCCGTCCAGGTCACGGCTGATCAGGACGCTGTCGTCCTTGTACATCATCGTGCGCCAGGCGGAATGGGTGCGGGCCTGCTCCGACACGCGCACCCCGAGCTGCTTGAAGCGGCCGGAGGTCTGCCGGGGGACGTCTGGGTGGCCGCGGCCGCGGCCAGCAGGTGCTCGACCGAGACCTCGGCCGCCTCCCCGAGCCACGGCTCCCTGCTGTCAAGGTCTCGGCTCAGCAGGCGTCGGTCGGTGGGCCGGAGGGGGATCTGCCAGGCCGGATACGCGCGAGCACCGTCGAGCGGGCGGTGGCCGAGTTCCGCCAGGCGGTCGGCGACCTGCCGGGGGGCCTCTCCGTGACCGCCGCCGCCGTCAGCAGATGGCTGACCGGTACCTCGTCGGCGGGTGACAGCCAGGGATAGACACCGTCCAACC
Organism: Streptomyces sp. ITFR-21; assembly: GCF_031844685.1. Classification (NCBI taxonomy): domain Bacteria; kingdom Bacillati; phylum Actinomycetota; class Actinomycetes; order Kitasatosporales; family Streptomycetaceae; genus Actinacidiphila; species Actinacidiphila sp. ITFR-21. The sequence continues at coordinate 938,115 of NZ_CP134605.1, read as the reverse complement.
TCCTGCTGAGGATGGTCAGGTCGTCGTCGCTCACCACTGCCGCCTCGGGGACGTGGTCGGCATCGGGCACACGGTATCCGAGCCGCTCCAGCCGGTCCCGGATCAGCCGGGGCGGGGACTTGAGCATGTCGGCCATGGCCAGCACGTGGCCCATCGGTACCGGCTTCTCGGTGCGCAACCACGTGGAGAAGTCGCGGCTGCGCAGGATCAGCAGCTCCACGTCCTGGCTGGTGAAGCGGGCGGGAACGCCTTCGATGTCGCCGTCCCGCCCGAGCAGGCTCCGCCGTGCCAGCAGGGACGGCAGGTCAGCGCCCGTGCGCTCGGCGGCGGTCGCCCGGCTTGCCAGGAGCCGTCTGTCGTGTGTGAGCGAGAAGTTCAGCCCGTCGTCGTGCGGTGACGAAGAGGAGTTCTCCGGCCCCTGGAGACCGAGCAGCAGAGCGTCGCTCGGGAGTGCCACCGGTGGGGACGACGACGCCGTGAGCGCGATCCCGGGAACGAGTCCCGCCTTGGCCCAGGCCCGGGCCCGCCAGTCGGTGATCGCGGTGGGAAGTCGTCCGAGTACTTCGTCGGCCCGGCTCCGCAGCCGGTGGCCGGCGTGGCCTTTGGACGGCCTGCCGGACGGCGGTGTCGAGGTTGTGGGCTGCTCCGCCCGCAGTTCGATCTCCGGGGCGAAGCAGCTCACTACCTTCGCCCCCTCGCCAAGGACGGCGAGGCGAACGTCCGTGTCTACGTCGATCAGTCGTTGATGAACGTGCTGAAGCGGCAGCAGGCAGAGAGTGCTACTCGGGGAGGCGTGGTCGGATCACCACCTGGTGTTCGCCCGTGACGCGTTCAAGCTGCGCGACGTATCCAAGCTCGAAGGCCCGCAGGGCCCGGAGAGGGTTCCGGCCCGCTGGCGGACCCTGCGGAGGCGTCTCGGCCTCCCGGACGACTTCCGCATCCACGACTGGCCGGCCAGCCTCGTGACGAACGACCTGGACAACGGTGAGAATCCCGTCGAGGTCTCCGCCAAGGTCCGGCACCACTCACCTGGCTACACAATGGCCCGCTACGGCAAGCGCCGTGTAGAGGGAGCCCGCACGCTGGCTGCGTCCACCGCGGGCCGCATCGGGTTGGGCACGGTGGCCTAGAGAGAAGATCATTTACGGGTTGGTCACCGCGTTGGTCACGCGGACCACCTGACAACAGAAAAACCCCTGGTCAACAGGGGCTTCCGCTGGTGTCCGAGGGGGGACTTGAACCCCCACGCCCGATAAAGGGCACTAGCACCTCAAGCTAGCGCGTCTGCCATTCCGCCACCCGGACCGGGTGTGTCACCTCGGGTGAGAGGCCGTGGCGACGAGGTAAACCATAGCAAAGATCGGGGGGCGCCCGATCACGGAGTGGGGGCGGGAAGCGGGGGCGAGCCTTGGGGGAAGCGGGGGTGGCGGGGGAGGATGGGGGCGGCAGCGACCGTGGCCGCCGGGGAGGGTTGGCGGGCGCGGCAGGGAACGAGCGAGGAGTGAGCGTGGGCGCATCGGAGCCGGGCAGGGCGGGCACGGGCGAGGACGAGGTCGTCGACCTGTGCAGCGAGCTGATCCGGATCGACACCAGCAACTACGGCGACCACTCGGGACCCGGGGAGCGGGCGGCGGCCGAGTACGTCGCGGAGAAGCTGGCAGAGGTCGGCCTCGAACCGCGGATCTTCGAGTCGCACAAGGGCCGCGCGTCCACCGTGGCCCGGATCGAGGGCGAGGACCGGTCACGGCCCGCGCTGCTCATCCACGGGCACACCGACGTGGTGCCGGCCAACGCCGACGACTGGACCCGCGACCCGTTCGGCGGCGAGATCGCCGACGGGTGCGTGTGGGGCCGCGGCGCGGTCGACATGAAGGACATGGACGCGATGACGCTGGCGGTGGTACGGGACCGGCTGCGGACCGGCCGCAAGCCGCCGCGGGACATCGTGGTGGCGTTCCTCGCCGACGAGGAGGCCGGCGGCACGTACGGGGCCAGGTTCCTGGTCGACAAGCACCCCGACCTGTTCGAGGGCGTCACGGAGGCGATCGGCGAGGTCGGCGGCTTCTCGTTCACCGTCGACGAGAACCTGCGGCTCTACCTCATCGAGACCGCCCAGAAGGGCATGCACTGGATGCGGCTCACGGTGGACGGCACCGCGGGCCACGGCTCGATGACCAACAAGGACAACGCGATCACCGAGCTGTGCGAGGCGGTCGGCCGGCTGGGCCGGCACGAGTTCCCGCTGCGGATCACCAAGTCCGTACGCGGCTTCCTCGACGAGCTGTCCGACGCGTTCGGCGTGGAGCTGGACCCGGGGGACATGGAGGAGACGCTCGCCAGGCTCGGCGGTATCGCCAAGATGATCGGCACCACGCTGCGCAACACCGCCGCCCCCACCATGCTCGGCGCCGGCTACAAGGTGAACGTCATCCCCGGCCAGGCCACCGCCCACGTCGACGGGCGCTTCCTGCCCGGCTACGAGGAGGAGTTCCTGGCCGACCTCGACCGGGTCCTCGGCCCCCGGGTCAAGCGGGAGTCGCTGCACTCCGACAAGGCGCTGGAGACGGACTTCGACGGCAAGCTGGTCGAGGCGATGCAGTCGGCGCTCAGGGCGGAGGACCCGATCGCGAAGGCCGTGCCGTACATGCTCTCCGGCGGCACCGACGCGAAGTCCTTCGACGACCTGGGTATCCGCTGCTTCGGCTTCGCGCCGCTCCAACTGCCGCCCGAACTGGACTTCGCCGGGATGTTCCACGGCGTGGACGAGCGGGTGCCGGTGGACGGTCTGCGCTTCGGTGTCCGGGTGCTCGACCGCTTCATCGAGAACAGCTGACACGGCCGGCGGTTCGGTCGCCTGTGCCCGTGGCACCGGGGTACATACCCGGTACGAGTGAATGAACCGGTGCTTTCGTAGCTCTAATCGAGTCGTCCTCGTTACGACGTGTGCGGTCCGCGGCTCGGACCGCACACGTCCCATGAGGAGGATGTCCATGATCAAGAAGGTCGTCGCCGTAGCGGCTGCCACCGGCGGTCTGGTGCTCGCGGGCACCGGGTTCGCCTACGCCGACTCCGGCGCGGCGGGCGCGGCGGTCGGTTCGCCGGGCGTGCTGTCCGGCAACCTCGTGCAGATCCCGGTGCACGTGCCGGTGAACATCTGCGGCAACACGGTCGACGTCGTCGGCCTGCTCAACCCTGCCTTCGGCAACGTCTGCGTCAACCAGTAGTCCCGCACCGGCCCTCATCGGCCGGACCGGCCCCGGGCGCGTTCCCCGCGCTCCGGGGCCGCTCGTCGTGTCCGCGGAGGCCGCGGACGGGCGCGGACGCCCGCCCGACGGACGTGGACGCGCGCGAGAGACCCGGGAGGTCTGGGACGTCCCGGGAGACCCGAAGAACCCGAAGACACGGAAAGCAGGGATGTCAGAAGTTATGCGACAGCTCACGAAGAAGGGCCTGCTCACGGTGGTCGCCGCCGGCGGCGTACTGGCCGCGGGCGGTACCGGGTTCGCCTACGCGGACGCCGGTGCGCAGGGCGCGGCGGTCGGTTCGCCGGGCGTGCTGTCCGGCAACCTCGTGCAGATCCCGGTGCACGTGCCGGTGAACGCCTGCGGCAACACGGTCGACGTCGTCGGCCTGCTCAACCCCGCCTTCGGCAACGCCTGCGCCAACGCGGACGTCCACCCGACCCCGCCGGCCGCCCCCGTCACCCCCGGCACCCCGGGGACGCCCGTCACCCCCGGACACCCGGGGCACCCCGGCCACCCGGGCCACCCGGGGCACCCCGGCCACCCGGGCCACCCCGGAACGCCCGGTCAGCCGGGCCACCCCGGAACGCCCGGTCAGCCGGGTACGCCTGGGAACCCGGGCAACCCGGGCAACCCGGGCAACCCGGGAACTCCCGGTACGCCCAACACCCCCGGTCAGCCCGGCACCCCGGGCAACCCGGGAACCCCCGGCACCCCGGGCAACCCGGGAACCCCCGGCACCCCCGGCACCCCGGGCAACCCGGGAACCCCCGGCACCCCCGGCACCCCGGGCAACCCGGGAACCCCCGGCGGCGGTGCCCCCGTCTCGTACCCGGGCTCGGGCAGCGGCGCGGAGGCGAAGACGCCCGCGCTGGCGCACACCGGAGCGGACGGGATCGGTCTGACCGCGTCCGCCGCGGGCGCGCTGCTGCTGGGCGGAACCGCCCTGTACCGCCGTGGTCGCGCCGCCCGGCGCTGACCGGGGCGCCGCGGGACCGCGCGGACTCAGGGTCCGGCGCGGACGGGACCGGGTGGCACGGGACATCGGCCGCCCGGTCCCCCACCGGTCGGCGCGGGCCGTTCCGCGCCGGGTGGACCGCCGGCCCGCGCGGGCCGCGCCCGGCGGTCCGCGACGGCGGTCGCGGTCACCAAGTGGCCCGTGCCTGGCGGATGATGCGGCGGCGCAGGCGCACCCGGCGGCTGCCGTCGGGGTAGAGGCGCACCCGGTCCAGTTCCCAGTGCCTGTACTCCGCCTCGTCGGTCAGCAGACGTGTCGCGTCCTTGCGGGAGACCCCACGCGGCACGTACATCTCTCTGAATTCGTATTCCGGCATCGCATCTATTGTGCAAGCAACGCCCCGGTGCGGATAGCGTCTGCCTCATGTCTGATGACGTGCAGCCCACCGTGGCCGAGGTCCGTGCCGCGGTCGAGGCGTTCAAGGCCGCGCTCGACCGTCACCTCGACGCGATCGAGAACCGTACCGGCGGGGAGGACCCCGTCGTCTACGCGGCGTTCGAGGCGCTGGCCTCGGCCGCCGAGGTGTATGACGAGTTGCTGTACGAGCGGTACGACGAGGTGACGCCGTTCGAGGTCCCGGCCGGCGACACCGTCGAGTACGCCGGGCCCGAGGAGCCGGAAACGGTCAGCGTGCTGATCCGCCGCGACTACACCATCGTCGAGCCCGACCGGCTGTTCGCGCAGGCCAGAAGGGCCGACGAGGGCGACGACACGGAAGGCGACTCGGTCAACGCGGCAATCGGGGTGATCTTCGGGGAGTACGAACCCGATGAGATCGCCCAGCGACACAAGGAGTTCGGCCTGGAGGAGGGCGACTCCACGCTGTGGGTGACGGCCGTCGAACCCGCCGAGCCCGGGGAGTGGCTCGACGCCCCCTTCGACCAGGCCGACCCGCAACTGGTGGTGTGCCGCTTCGACGTGAGCGCGGTCTTCGACGACGAGCTGAGTGTGCTCGACCCGGACTGAGCCCCGCCGCCCGGCCGGTGCGGGGAAGGCCGCGGGCGGCCGGCGGGCGGGGGAGTGGCGGCCGAAGAGGCCGGCATCCCCCGCCCCGGCCCCGCACGGCCCCGCTCAGCCCTCCGCCGCCAGCTCCCGCAGCACCCCCGTGAGCCGGGTGGTGCGCTCCTTCGCCGCGGGGCCCGCGACCGCCTGCGCCAGGGCCTGGTCCCCGCCCCGCACCACCGACAGATGCCGTTCGCCGCGGGTGAACGCCGTGTAGACCCACGAACGCGTCAGCAGCGGCCCCGCGTCGCCCGGCACGACCACCACGACCGCGGGCCAGCGGGTCCCGGCCGCCTGGTGCGCGGTGACCGCCCACCCGTGCCGGACCTTCCCGCCCGGCCCCGCCGGTCCGCCCGGCCCCGCCACGTCGTCGCGCGGAACGAGGACGCCGCCCCCCTCGCATTCCAGCCGCAGCCCGTCCGGCTCCGCGCCGACCACCGTGCCCGGCACCGTACGGCCGGGCGCCGGGACGTACACCACGCGGTCGCCCGGGTCGAAGCCGCCGAACCGGCCGGGGCCGGGGTTGAGCCGCTCCTTGAGGGCCGCGTTCAGCGCCCGGGTGCCGACCGCGCCGCCGTGCGCGAGGGCGATCACCTGGGTCCGGTCCGCCGGGACGCCGATGACCCGCGGTACGGAGTCGGCGACCAGCTGGACGGTACGGAGCAGGGCCTCCTGCGGGTCGCGGACCGGGACCAGTACGACCTCGCGGCCGGGGGCCTCCACGGTGGCGAACTCGCCGACGCTCACATAGGAGGTCAGCGCGCCGATCGGGCCCGGGTCGGGCGTGCGGGAGGTGACCCGCGGGCAGACCCTGGCGGCCAGCAGGTCGGCGAACGCCCGGCCGGGACCGGCCGACCACAGGGCGTGCGGGTCGCCGCTGAGCACCAGCCGGGCGCCGTCCGGGACCGCCTCCACCAGGTCGGCGGCCTCCTCCACCGACAGCTGCGGCGCGTCCAGCACGGCGAGCAGGTCCAGCGCGAGAGTGCCGTCGCCGTCCCGCCCCGGCCCGGCCCCGCCGTCGAGCAGCCCGGCCACGGTCAGCGCCGCGTCCTCGCCCACCGCTTCGGCGAGGCGGCGGCGGCCGTTCTCGGTGTACGCCGCCGCGTACGCCCGCAGGCCCGCTTCCCGGGCAGCGGTGACGAGCGCGGCGGGCTCGGCGCGGGCCGCCTCGCCGCCCGTGTGCAGGACGAGGCCGCTGCCGGCGGCGGCCCGGACCAGTTCGGCGGCGGAGGCGGAGGGCGCGTCGGCGGCGGCCTTCTCCCACATTGGGCCGTCGACGCCATCGAAGGACCGCAGCAGCCGGATCAGGCCGTCCGCGAGGCTCTCCTCGGCCAGCGCGTACCGGTCCAGGCCGAGCAGCAGCGGTACGGCCGCCGGTCGGTCCGCGGTCTCCTCTTCCTCCTCGTCGGGGTCGGCCTCCTCCGTCCCGGCGCCGGCGCCGAAGGCCAGTACCCGCCCGTCCTCCACCGCCTCGGCCACGGCGGCGTCGGGGTCGGGGACCGTGTGGCGGACCAGCGCGGCCTTGAGGGCGTCGGCGGTGAGGGCGGTATGGCCCTGCTCGGCGGCCCGCTCCATCAGGAACCCGACGAGCGCCCTGGCCCGCCGCGCGTCCCCCGGCCCGGATCCCGCGCCGAGCAGGGCCCGCGCGAACGCGTCCGCGTGCTCCACCCGCACCCCCGCCAGGCCCAGTACCTCCCACGGGTCGGCCCGCAGCTCCGCGCCGGCCCGCTCGCCGAGGATCCGGACCGCCTCCTCGGCCAGCCCGCCGGGGGCGCCGCCGGCCAGCAGCACCTGCCGGGCCGCCGCCACCGCGGCGGGGTCCACGGCCACCGGCCGCGGCGCGGCGGGGGAGGCCGGGCCGCGCCGGCGGGAGCCGGCCCCGGTCCCGTGCGGTTGCGGGTCGGCCGCGAGACCCCCGTCGCCGGGCCCGGCCGCGGTGGCGGGCGGCCCGGCCGCCGACGCGGCACGGGGCGCCGGGCCGCCGGGCACCGACACGGCGTCCGGCACCGGGCCCTCGGCCACGGCGGCCGGTGGCGCCACCGCGCCGCCGGCCGCCGTGGCCGCGTCCGTTTCCGTACGCGGGTCCGCGTGCGGGTCCGCCTCGGCGCCCGTCTCCGGCGCCTGCGCCGTCCCCTGGGTGGACCCGGCGGCCGGGGCCGGGGCCGGGGTGCCCGCCGCCTGCGCGAGCTCGGCGGCCTGGACGGCCGCGATCTCCGCCGCCATCGCCTCCCGCCGCTTGCGGCGCGCCTCGGCGGCGTCCCCGCGCGGCGCCGGAGCCGCCGGGTTCTCGCCGCGCTCGATCGACCGCACGGCCGCCGCCAGCCCGGCGAGGTCCACTTGTCGCGCGGAGCCGCCGGGACCGCCGGGACCGCCGGCCGGGGCGGGTCCGCCGGCCGCCGGTGCGGGCTGCGGGGTCGTCGGGACGTAAGGCGGGGTGTCGGTCACTGCTGGGGCCTCCGTGGAGCGGCGCGGCCACGGCTCAGAGCGTGCTCCAGTCGTGGTCCGGATAGCGGTGCAAAGGCGCCGAGACATCGTCCAGCGCCAGGCAGATCTCTTCGGGAAGCGTAAGGGCCTCCACCGACAGCGCCTCGGTGAGCTGCGCGGCGCTGCGCGCGCCGACGATGGGGGCGGCCACCCCGGGCCGGTCGCGTACCCATGCCAGCGCGACGTGCAGGGCGGAGACGGCCAGCCCGTCCGCCGCTATGGCCAGCGCGTCCACGATCAGCCGGGCCGTCTCGTCCAGGTAGGGCGCCACGAAGGGCGCCATGTCGGGGGAGCCGCCGCGCGAGTCCGCCGGCGTGCCGTGCCGGTACTTGCCGGTGAGCACCCCGCGGCCCAGCGGCGAGGACGGCAGCAGCCCCACCCCGAGGTCGAGCGCGGCCGGCAGCACCTCCCGCTCCACCCCGCGCTGGAGCAGCGAGTACTCCATCTGGGTGCTGGCCAGCGGGGTGCGCCCGGGCGCGGCGAGCTGCCAGGACGCCGCCTTGGCCAGCTGCCAGCCGCAGAAGTTGGACACGCCGACGTAGCGGGCCCGCCCGGTGCTGACCGCGATCTCCAGCGCCTGGAGGGTCTCCTCCAGCGGCGTGCCGGGGTCGAAGGCGTGCACCTGCCACAGGTCGACGTAGTCCGTGCCGAGCCGCTGGAGCGAGGCGTCCAGCGCGGACAGCAGATGCCCGCGCGAGGTGTCGAACCGCCGGTCCGGGTCCGGCACGCTGCCCGCCTTGGTGGCGATCACCAGGTCGGTCCGCGGCACCAGGTCCTCCAGCAGCCGGCCGAGCAGGTATTCGGCACCGCCGTCGGCGTAGACGTCGGCCGTGTCGACCAGTGTGCCGCCGGCGCCCCAGAACGCCTTGAGCTGATCGGCGGCGTCACGTTCGCCGGTGTCACGGCCCCAGGTGAGGGTGCCGAGCCCCAGCCGGGACACGCGCAACCCGGTGCGGCCGAGGTGCCTTTGCTCCATGGACGCTGAGGCTAGCGCCCGGACCCGCCGAAGGGCAGCAGTGACGTACCTGACAGGCGACGGAGTGGTGGCGGCACGCTACAGTCCGGAGTGACAATGACGTTACTCACCAGTACACCGCGCGGGCGGCGGTGCACGGGCACCACGGACAAAAGGGGAGCGGTATGCGGCTCGGGATCAACCTCGGCTACTGGGGTGCCGGCATGGACGCGGACAACCTCACCGTCGCCCAGGAGGCGGACCGGCTCGGCTACGCGGTCTGCTGGGCCGCCGAGGCCTACGGTTCCGACGCCCCCACCGTGATCTCCTGGGTCGCCGCCCACACCGAGCGGATCGACGTCGGCTCGGCGATCTTCCAGATCCCGGCGCGCACCCCGGCGATGACCGCGATGACCGCCGCCACCCTCGACTCGCTGTCCGGCGGCCGGTTCCGGCTCGGCCTCGGCGTGTCGGGCCCGCAGGTCTCCGAGGGCTGGTACGGCGTCAAGTTCGACAGGCCGCTGTCGCGTACCCGGGAGTACGTCGAGATCGTCCGCAAGGCGATGTCCCGCGAGCGGCTGAGCTACCAGGGCGAGCACTGGACGCTGCCGCTGCCCGGCGGTCCTGGCAAGCCGATCAAGCTGACCGTGCACCCGCAGCGCGAGCACATCCCGCTCTACATCGCCGCGATCGGCCCGAAGAACCTGGAGCAGACCGGCGAGATCGCCGACGGCGCGCTGCTGCTCTTCCCGTCCGCCGCCCAGCTGGAGGAGACCGCGATCCGCTTCCTGCGGGCCGGCCGGGAGAAGGCCGGCCTGACGATGGACGGCTTTGACGTCAGCCCGACGCTGCCGCTGGCCCTCGGCGACGACGTGGCCGCGCTCGCCGACTTCTTCCGCCCGTACACCGCGCTCTACGTCGGCGGCATGGGCAGCCGCAGGCAGAACTTCTACAACCGGCTCGCGCAGCGCATGGGGTACGAGAAGGAGGCCGCGGAGGTCCAGGACAAGTACCTGGCCGGGGACAAAAACGGCGCGGCGGCAGCGGTGCCGCAGGAGCTGATCGACTCCACCAGCCTGCTGGGCCCGGTGGAGCGGATCGCCGACCGGCTGGCGGAGTACGCGGCGGCCGGCGTCGACACGCTCAACCTGACCCCGGCCGGCTTCACCCTGGAGGAGCGCCTGGCGGGCCTGCGCGCGGGCATCGAGGCCCTGGAACGGGCCGGCCTCGCCTGAGCCGCCGCCGTCCCCCCGGCGCGGTCCGCGGCCGGTCCTGACCGGCCCCGTGGCGCGGCCTCGTCACCTGGTCCGCGACCGGCACACGCACGTGCCGCGGCACACGCCACGCGCAGCGGCGCACGCCACGCGCAGCGGCGCACCGCATCCGGGCCGGCCGGTGTGCCCGACCCGCGCCGGGCGCCCGCACGTGCTGCGGCGCACCCGCGGGCCGCGCCGGCCGGCCCCGCGCGGCCCGGCCGCAGCCGTCAGTCCGGGACCAGCCGTCCGAGCAGGCGGCCGAAGTCGATGAGCCGGGCTATCTGCCCGGCTCCGCCGTCGTCCAGGGACTTGCTGAACCGGAAGGTCTCCGGGCGGAACCGCGCCGAGGCCGCCGGCAGCGGCGAGTCCGGGTCGGTGGGGGCCGCGGTCAGCTCGTGCGGCGTCGAGGTGGCCAGCACCACGTACACCCCGCGGTCGATCCGCCGGCCCTCCTCGTCCCGCCCCACCAGTGTGCGCATCCCGACATGCCCGATCGACGCCAGCGGCAGCACCTGCACCGACGAGTCGAGCACCGTCCCGCCGGGCGCCTCCGCGTCCGCCAGCTCCTCGCTGTGCCACAGGACCAGCCGCCGCCCGTCGCAGACCGCCGCCTCCTGCCAGAGCGAGGCCCCCGCCTCGGTGAGGTCCACCACCCGCTCCAGGGTGAAGCCGCGCACCCGGCGGCGCCCGACCACCCCCTCTATGGCGTCCAGCGCGACATCCGCGTGCAGGAAGTACGCCTCCGCCGCGTCCACCAGCCGGCGGTAGGGCGACCAGTCCGCTCCCGCTCCCGCCGGACCCGCCGCCGCGGCGACCGCCGGACGGCTCCTCGTCGCCCTGCCGAACATCTCCACCCGCTTCACGCCGCCGATTCCCGGGCCTCTTTGACCCTTGCTGCACCTTACCCAGGGGGTACGACGGCGAGGAGCGGGCCGACGGCGGCGGATCGCGGAAATCCGCGGCCGTGGTGGGGGCTCGGGGGGTCCTCCCCGCCACGGCCGGCACCCAGCACAACGGGGACGCCCCGGAAGGGTTACGGTGACGGGCATGCCCACCGTGATCCTTGTCCGGCACGGCCGTTCGACGGCCAACACCGATGGAGTGCTGGCCGGGTGGAGCCCGGGTGTCGCCCTGGACGACACCGGCCGGGCCCAGGCCACCGCGCTCGCCGCCCGGCTCGCCGCCCTCCCGCTGGCCGCCGTGGTCAGCAGCCCGCTGCAGCGCTGCCGCGAGACCCTGCAGCCGCTGCTCGACACCCGGCCGGAACTGCCGCTGCACACCGACGACCGCGTCGGCGAGTGCCACTACGGCGACTGGACCGGGCGCAAGCTGAGCGAGCTGGCCGAGGAACCGCTGTGGGTTACCGTCCAGCGGCACGCCTCGGCCGCCGTCTTCCCCGGTGCGGGGGGCGAGTCGCTGCGCGGCATGCAGGCCCGCGCGGTGGACGCGCTACGGGACTGGAACGACCGGATCGAGGCCGAGCACGGCCCGGACGCGCTGTACCTGGTCTGCTCGCACGGCGACATCATCAAGGCGCTGGCCGCCGACGCGCTCGGCATGCACCTGGACCTCTTCCAGCGGATCGGCACCGATCCCTGCTCGGTGACCGTGATCCGGTACACCCCGCACCGGCCGTTCCTGCTGCGGCTCGGCGACACCGGCGACCTCACCGGGCTGGTCCCGCCGCCGCGCCCGCAGACCGAGGACGGCGCGCAGGGCCCCGCCGCGCCGGACGACGCCGTGGTGGGTGGCTCCACCGGCACCCCGTGATCAGCTTCCGCAGTAGGGTTGGGACCCGGCAGCGTAACCGCTGAGAACGCGCATTCGGACGAGCAAACGGAGCAAGGCGTGCCCCGTCAGGTCTTCTTCTACGAACATCCCGACCGTTTCGTGGCCGGGACCGTCGGCCAACCAGGCCAGCGGACGTTCTTTCTGCAGGCCACCGCTTCCGGCCGCACCACCAGCGTCGCACTGGAGAAGACCCAGGTGGCCGCGCTCGCCGAGCGGATCGACGAGCTGCTGGACGAGGTGGTGCGCCGGACCGGCGGCAACGCCCCGGTGCCGGCGGTCGCCCCGACCGAGCTGGCCGACACCGGGCCTTTGGACGTGCCGGTCGAGGAGGAGTTCCGGGTCGGCACCATGGCGCTCGCCTGGGACGGCGCGCACGAGCGGATGGTTATCGAGGCGCAGGCGCTCGTCGAGGTCGCCGCCGAGGACGAGGAGGACCTGGAGGCGGCCGAGGAGGAGCTGCTCCAGGACGACGAGAACGGCCCGCCGCTGCTGCGGGTGCTGCTGTCCGGCGCCCAGGCCCGCTCCTTCGCCAAACGCGCCCTCGACGTGGTCTCGGCGGGCCGTCCGCCCTGTCCGCTGTGCAGCCTCCCCCTGGACCCGGAAGGACACGTATGCCCGCGTCAGAACGGGTACCGGAGGTCGGCCTGAACGCCTTCGGCGGCGCCTCGGGTGCTCCCGGCGGACCGGCCGCTCCCCGCGGGCCCGGCGCCCCCGGTGACACCGACGCGCTGACGCACGGCGAACTGACCGTCAAGGGCCGGGTGCGCGGCGCCTCCAACACGGTCCTGTACTGCGAGAGCGCCCACCGGGGCCGTACGGTCGCCTGCGTGTACAAGCCCGTCTCCGGGGAGCGCCCGCTGTGGGACTTCCCCGACGGCACCCTCGCCCAGCGCGAGGTGGCCGCCTACCTGGTCTCCGAGGCCACCGGATGGGGCCTGGTGCCGCCCACGGTGCTGCGCGAGGGCCCGTACGGGCAGGGCATGGTCCAGCGCTGGATCGAGCCGCCTGGGGACGGCGGCGAGGACGGCGGCGACGGTCCGCCGCAGCTGCTCGCCCTCACCGAGGACGCGGAGCCGGGCCCTGGCTGGAAGGCGGTCGTCGAGGCCGAGTTGGAGCAGGGCGGGACCGCCCTGCTGGTGCACGCAGACGACATACGGCTGCGCCGGATCGCGGTGCTGGACGCGGTGATCAACAACGCCGACCGCAAGGGCGGGCACCTGCTGCCCGCCGCCGACGGCCGGATATACGGCATTGACCACGGGGTGACTTTTCATACGGACGACAAGCTCCGCACCCTGCTGTGGGGATGGGCCGGCGAACCCTTTCCGGCCGAGGCGGTGGCGGTTCTGGACAGGCTCACCGCGGAGCTGGACGGCACCCTCGGCGAGCGGCTCGCGACCCTCCTGACCACGGCGGAGACCGCCGCACTGCGAGCAAGGGTGCACCGGTTGCGGGAGACCGGGACCCACCCGCGGCCCGGCGGCGAATGGCCCTCGATCCCCTGGCCGCCGGTCTGACCTGCGGCCCCGCCGGGGTCCGGCGCGGCCTTCGCATCGCGGTTCGCCCCGCTCCCGATCGTTTTGGCGGTGTGCTGCCCGGTTAATCTCATGACATGCATGCCTGGCCCGCTTCCGACGTCCCCGCCCTTCCCGGCACGGGACGCGTCCTGCGTCTTCACGACACCTCGACCGGCGGTCCGGTGACCGTCGATCCCGGTCCCGTGGCCCGCCTCTACGTCTGCGGGATCACTCCCTACGACGCCACCCACATGGGGCACGCGGCCACCTACAACGCGTTCGACCTCGTGCAGCGCGTGTGGCTCGACACGAAGCGGCTGGTCCAGTACGTGCAGAACGTGACGGACATCGACGATCCCCTGCTGGAGCGGGCCGCCGCGACCGGCGACGACTGGGCGGCGCTCGCCGAGCGCGAGACCGCGCTGTTCCGCGAGGACATGACCGCCCTGCGGCTGCTGCCGCCCGCCCACTACGTCGGCGCGGTGGAGGCCATACCGGCCATCGTGCCGCTGATCGAGCGACTCAGGGACGCCGGCGCCGCCTACGAGCTCGACGGCGACGTCTACTTCTCGGTCGACACCGACCCGGACTTCGGCAAGGTCTCCCGGCTCGACGCGACCGCCATGCGGATCCTGTCCGCCGAGCGCGGCGGCGACCCGGACCGGACCGGCAAGAAGAACCCGCTGGACCCCGTCCTGTGGCTGGCCGCCCGTCCGGGCGAGCCCAGCTGGGACGGCGCATCACTGGGGCCGGGACGGCCCGGCTGGCACATCGAGTGCGTGGCCATCGCCCTGGAGCACCTCGGCATGGGCTTCGACGTCCAGGGCGGCGGATCCGACCTGGCCTTCCCGCACCACGAGATGGGCGCCTCGCACGCCCAAGTGCTCACCGGCGAGTACCCGTACGCCAAGGCGTACGTGCACGCCGGGATGGTCGCGCTGAACGGCGAGAAGATGTCGAAGTCCAAGGGCAACCTGGTCTTCGTCTCCACGCTGCGCCGCGAGGGCGTCGCCCCGGCGGCGATCCGGCTGGCGCTGCTCGCCCACCACTACCGGTCCGACTGGGAGTGGACCGAGGGCGTACTCGACGACGCGGTCAGGCGGCTGGCCCGCTGGCGCGCCGCGGTCTCCCGTCCGGACGGGCCGCCCGCCGAGGCACTGGTGGAGGAGATCCGCACGGCGCTGGCCGACGACCTGGACGCGCCGCGCGCCCTGGCCGCGGTGGACCACTGGGCCGCCGGCCAGCAGGCCGGCGGCGGTACGGACCCGGGCGCGCCCGGCCTGGTCTCGCGGGCGGTGGACGCGCTGCTGGGCGTGGCGCTGTGAGCCGGCACAGTCCGGGGCCGAACTGAGACGGCTGCCGCGGGCGCCCGCGTCGGGGGCGCCCGCGGCAGCCGTCAGGCGCCGGTGCCGTCCTCCCCGGAGTCAGGGCCGGCGGCGGGACCCGGACCAGGGCCGGGGCCGGGGCCGGAGCCGGAGCCGGAGCCGGGGGCCGGATCGGACCCGGCGCCGGGGGAGCCGGGACCCGAGCGGGGTCCGGGGCCGGGACCCGACCCGGAGTCCGGCAGGTCCCGCCCGTCGTCCTCGGACCCGTCCTTCGCGCCGTCCGGGTCTTCCCGCGCCTGCTGCGTCCGCTCCCGGAACTGCGGTACGCCGTCGCCGCCCTCGCTGGTCGCGTAGCCGCCGCCCGCCTGCGGGTCGCGGCGGCGCAGATACCGCTCGAACTCCTTGGCGATGGCCTCGCCGGACGCCTCGGGCAGCTCGACGGTGTCCCGCGCCTCCTCCAGCGTCTGCACGTACTCGGCGACCTCGCTGTCCTCCGCGGCCAGCTGGTCCACCCCGACCTGCCAGGCGCGGGCGTCCTCGGGCAGCTCGCCCTGCGGGATGCGCAGGTCCAGCAGGTCCTCCAGGCGGTTCAGCAGCGCCAGGGTGGCCTTGGGGTTGGGCGGCTGCGACACGTAGTGCGGCACCGCCGCCCACAGGCTCACCGTGGGGATGCCGGCGTGCGTGCACGCCTCCTGGAGGATGCCGACGATGCCGGTGGGGCCCTCGTAGCGGGACTCGTCCAGCCCGAGGGCGGCGGCCAGGTCGGCGTCGGAGGTGACCCCGGTGACCGGGACCGGGCGGGTGTGCGGGGTGTCGCCCAGCAGGGCGCCGAGCACCACGACCATCTCCACGCCCAGCTCGTGCGCGAAGCCGAGGATCTCGTTGCAGAACGAGCGCCAGCGCATGCTGGGTTCGATGCCGCGGACGAGGACCAGGTCGCGGGGCTTGGGCGAGGTGATGCGGACCACGGACAGCCGGGTGGTGGGCCAGGTGATCTTGCGTACCCCGCCGTCCATCCACACGGTGGGCCGGTTGACCTGGAAGTCGTAGTAGTCCTCGGCGTCGAGTGCGGCGAAGACCTCTCCCTTGAACTCCCGGTCCATATGGGCGACCGCCGTGGAAGCGGCGTCCCCGGCGTCGTTCCAGCCCTCGAACGCGGCCACCATGACCGGGTCGATCAGCTCGGGAACTCCCTCGAGCTCGATCACCCAGCGCCTCCTTCCGGCCGGAGGGGGCGGTGCCGTCCCCGTACCGGCTGCTGATCCTTCACGTGCGGCACCAGCCTACGGTGTACCGGGCGTCACGGTGCGCCCACCGGGCCCGGCGGGCGGCCGGCCCGCGCCCGCCCTGCCCGCGGCCCCGCCGCCGCCCCCGCCACCGCCGTCCGCGACGGCGGGCGCGGGTCGCGTCGCCCCGGTCGCGGCCCCATGTCGCAGCGGTCGCAGCAGGTCGGCCGGGTTTCGGCGCCGGGCAGGGCAAGACGTCCGATCTGTAATCAACGAGTCCTGACTTCCCCTTGGGTGAACGGCCGTCCGCGCCGCTATACATCGGATCATCGAAAAAAGATCCGATGTCTTGCGACGGGAGTGTGCATGAGTCCGGCCATTACCGAGGTCGACGTCTACGACATCCGCTTTCCGACCTCGGAACAGCTCGACGGCTCGGACGCCGTGAACTTCGGCCCCGACTACTCCGCCGCCTATGTCGTCCTGCGGACCGACGCCCCCGGCGGCCTGGCGGGCCACGGCCTGTGCTTCACGATCGGCCGCGGCAACGACGTGGTCGCCGCGGCCGTCGACTGGACGCGCGTGCTGGTCCCCTTCGACCCCTACTGGATAGAGGAGCCCACCAGCCCCGACGACGTGCTCGCGCACGCCGCGATCCGCGCCGGGCAGCCGGTCCCGGTCGCCACCGGCGAACACGTCGCCAACCGGGTGGTGTTCAAGCAGCTGCTGCAGGCCGGCGCGGTGGACTTCGTCCAGATCGACGCGGCCCGGGTGGCCGGGGTCAACGAGAACATCGCCATCCTGCTGCTCGCCGCCAAGTTCGGGGTGCCGGTCTGCCCGCACGCCGGCGGGGTCGGCCTGTGCGAGCCGGTCCAGCACCTGTCGATGTTCGACTACGTGGCCGTCTCCGGCAGCTGGGACAACCGCATCATCGAGTACGTCCCGCACCTGCACGAGCACTTCACCGACCCGGCGGTGGTGGAGAACGGCCGCTACCGTACGCCCGCGGCCCCGGGTTTCTCCGCCCGGATGGTCCCCGGGACACTCGCTGACTACCGCTACCCCGACGGACCGGTCTGGGCGGCCCGACAGGAGCTCACCCGATGACGAACACCACCGAGCACCCGCAGGACTTCGCCGGGCTGACCGCCCTGGTCACCGGCGGCGCCTCCGGGATCGGCGCGGCCACCGCCGCGCTGCTGACGCACGCGGCGCCCGCGTCGCCGTACTGGACCGCGACCCGTCCGGCGCCCCCGCGGGCACCGTGCCGGTCCACGCCGACGTCACCTCCGACCGGGCCGTACGCGCCGCCGTGGAGGAGGCCGTCGGTGCCCTCGGCGGGCTGCACGTCCTGGTGAGCAACGCGGGCATCGGCGCCGTCGGCACCGTGGAGGACAACCCCGACGACGAGTGGCAGCGCGTGCTGGACATCAACGTCCTCGGCATGGTCAGGACCGCCCGCGCGGCCCTGCCGCACCTGCGCGAGGCCGCCGCCGCCCGCCCCGGCAGCGTCTCCATCACCCACACCTGCTCCATCGCCGCCACCGCGGGGCTGCCGCAGCGGGCGCTGTACAGCGCCCGCAAGGGGGCGGTACTCGCCCTCACGCTGGCGATGGCGGCGGATCACGTACGCGAAGGCGTCCGCGTCAACTGCCTGAACCCCGGTACCGCCGACACCCCCTGGATCGGCCGACTGCTCGAACAGGCCGAGGACCCGGCGGCCGAGCGTGCGGCCCTGAACGCCCGTCAGCCGCTCGGCCGACTGGTCACCGCCGACGAGGTGGCCGCCGCGATCGCGTACCTGGCCAGTCCGGCCGCCGCGAGCGTGACCGGGACCGCGCTCGCCGTCGACGGCGGCACGCAGGGACGGCGTCTGCGGCCCGCCGCCGGATGACCCGGCACGCGGTACCGCTCCACCGGCTCCGCCGTACGGCACCACAGCGCACCGCAGCACCGAACACCCACTGAGCCGATACCCAGCACCTGAAGGGGCAGGACTCGAAGAGGAGACTGCGCACGACCACCGTGGCCGCCTGTGCCGCACTGCTCGCGGTCACCGCACTCGCCGGCCGGCACCGCCGGCCACATCACGATCATCTCCAACGACGGCATCCCCGAGGAGTTCAAGGCGATCAAGGCCGGGCAGATCGACGCCACCATCTCCCAGCCCGCCGACCTCTACGCCAGGTACGCGCTGTACTACGCCAAGGAGGCGCTGGCCGGCAAGAAGTTCCAGCCCGGACCCACCGACCACGGCTCCAACATCATCCAGATCCCCAATGGTTTGGAGGACCAGCTGCCGGCGCCGCTGGTGACCAAGGCCAACGTGGACGACCCCGACCTGTGGGCCAACCGGCTCGGGAAGAGCTGACGCATGGGTGAGGCCGTACCGCCCGCCGCGGTCCACGCGGAGGGCATCGTCAAACGGTTCGGGGCCACCCTGGCCCTCGACCGGGTGGGCATCACCGTCGCGGCCGGCGACTCGCACGCGCTGGTCGGCCGCAACGGCGCCGGGAAGTCCACCCTGGTCTCCGTACGCACCGGGCTGCACACGCCCGACGCCGGCCGGGTCTCCTTCCAGGGGGAGCCCGCGCCGGCGCCCGGCGACACCGCCGCCTGGCAGTCCAAGGTGGCGTGCGTCTACCACAAGTCGATGGTGACCCCCGCCCGGCTGACCGCGGCGGTGGCGACCGCACAGGCGCTGCCCGAGGTGGAGTTCGTGCTCGACCACGGCGGGAAACCGCCGATCGCCGCCGGCGGACGGGAACCGTGGGCCGGGCTGATCGGCGCGCTGGCCGCGCTGCCCAACGTCAGCTGCAAGCTCTCCGGGCTCGTCACCGAGGCCGACTGGAAGAGCTGGCGCCCGCGGGACGTGCTGCCCTACGCCCGGCAGCTGCTGGACGCCTTCGGCCCCGACCGGGCGCTCTTCGGCTCCGACTGGCCGGTGTGCACGCTCGCCGGGCAGTACGCCGACGTGTACGCGCTCGCCGAGCAGGCGGTGGCCGCGCTGGACCCGGCGGAGCGGGCCGCGGTGCTCGGCGGCAACGCGGCCCGGATCCACCGGCTGGGCTGACCGGCCGCCCGGCCCGCGGCGGCCCGGCGCGTCACAGCGTGGAGCGCAGCCACTGCTCGACGCTCGCCACGTGCACCGTGGCCCAGGACCGGGCCGCCTCCGCGTCGCGGTCGCGCAGCGCCGCCAGGATCGCCCGGTGCTCGTGCAGGGTGCGGCTGACCGCGTCCTCCTGGGTGAGGCCGCGCCACACCCGGGCCCTGGTGGTCGGCCCGGACAGGCCGTCGAGCAGCGAGCACAGCACCGAGTTGCCGGAACTCTGCACGATGCCGCGGTGGAACTCCAGGTCGGAGGCGACCAGTTCCTCCACCGACGGCTCCGGGCCGAGCGCGTCCAGCTTGCCCTCCAGCACGTCCAGGTCGTCCTGCGGGATGCGCAGCGCCGCCATCGCGGTCGCGGCCGGCTCCAGGATGCGGCGCACCGCCAGGAACTCCAGCACCGTGTCGTCCCGGTGGAAGTCCACCACGAAGCTCAGCGCCTCCAGCAGCAGCTGCGGATCGAGGCTGGTGACGTAGGTGCCGTCGCCCTGGCGCACGTCGAGGATGCGGATCAGCGACAGCGCGCGGACCGCCTCCCGCAGCGAGTTGCGCGACAGGCCCAGCTCGGCCGCCAGCTCGCTCTCCTTGGGCAGCCGGTCGCCGGGCCGGAGCGCACCGGAGACGATCATCTCCTTGATCTTCTCGATGGCCTCGTCGGTGACCGCCATCAGCGCCCTCCCCGTGTTCAGGTCTCCGCGGCCTGCCGAACCCGGGGAACCCGGGTCCCGAGGCACCGCCAGACATCCGATGTCTTGGGTTCATTATGGGCCAGATACCGGGTGCCGCCCACCAGTCCCCGGAACCCGGTTCGACCGCCGGCGCCGCGCCCCGTACCGGGCGCGTGACCCAGCACCGACTGATCGACCGGGTGCGGGAGATCCGCCGCGCCGACGAAGGGCGCCCGGCGCCGCCCTGGTGCACGGCTCCTTCACCGGGACGCTCACGGCGCTCCGGGCGGGGCGCGTTTGGCGGGGCCCGGACCGGGCGGGGCCGGCCGCGGGTTCGTCAGCGCCCCTCCTCGATCCAGTCCAGGGTCCGCTGAACGGCCTTGAGCCAGTGGCGGTACTCGCGGTCGCGGTCGGCCGGGTCCATCCGGGGCGTCCACTCCGCCGCCCGCTTCCAGTTCGCCCGCAGCGCGTCGGTGTCCGGCCAGAAGCCGACCGCCAGACCGGCCGCGTAGGCCGCCCCCAGGCACGTGGTCTCGGCGACCATCGGGCGCACCACGGGCGCGCCCAAAAAGTCGGCGAGGGTCTGCATCAGCAGGTTGTTGGAGGTCATGCCGCCGTCGACCTTGAGCGAGGCCAGCTCGACCCCGGAGTCCTTGGTCATGGCGTCGGAGATCTCCCGGGTCTGCCAGGCGGTCGCCTCCAGGACCGCCCTGGCGATGTGCGCCTTGGTGACGTAGCGGGTCAGGCCGGCGATCACCCCGCGGGCGTCGTCGCGCCAGTAGGGCGCGAACAGGCCGGAGAAGGCCGGTACGAAGTACGCGCCGCCGTTGTCGGCCACCGACGAGGCCAGCGTCTCGATCTCGGCGGCCGTGCTGATCAGTCCCATCTGGTCCCGCATCCACTGTACCAGCGAACCCGTGACGGCGATGGATCCCTCCAGCGCGTAGACCGGGGCGTCCTCGCCGATCCGGTAGCCGACCGTGGTGATCAGGCCGTTGCGGCTGTTCACGGGGGTGCCGCCGGTGTTCATCAGCAGGAAGGTGCCGGTGCCGTAGGTGGACTTGGCCTCGCCCTCGGAGAAGCAGGTCTGGCCGAACAGCGCGGCCTGCTGGTCGCCGAGTGCGGAGGCCACCGGCACGTCTGGGAGCCCGCCGACGCCCGTGGTGCCGTACACCTCGCAGGAGGAGCGGATCCGCGGCAATACCGCGGCGGGTACGCCGACGGCGGCGAGGATCCCCTCGTCCCAGTCCAGGGTGTGCAGGTTCATCAGCAGGGTCCGCGAGGCGTTGGTGACGTCGGTGACGTGCACGCCGCCGGCCACTCCGCCGGTGAGGTTCCAGATCACCCAGGAGTCCATGGTGCCGAAGAGGATGTCGCCGGCCTCGGCGCGCTCGCGCAGGCCCTCGACGTTGTCCAGCAGCCAGCGGATCTTCGGCCCGGCGAAGTACGAGGCGAGCGGCAGTCCGGTCGCGGCGCGGAAGCGGTCCTGGCCGGCGTCGCGGCCCAGCTCCCGGCAGAGCGCGTCGGTGCGGGTGTCCTGCCAGACCAGCGCGTTGTGCACCGGCTCACCGGTGTGCCGGTCCCACAGCAGCGTCGTCTCGCGCTGGTTGGTGATGCCGATCGCCTTCACGTCGGCGGGGGTGAAGCCGGTGACGTCCCGGGCGGCGTTGCGGATGGCGCCGGCCACCACCTGCCGGACGTTGGCCCAGATCTCGGCGGCGTCGTGCTCCACCCAGCCCGGCCGGGGGAAGATCTGTGCGTGCTCCTTCTGGTCGACGGCCACGATCCGGCCGTCCCGGTCGAAGACGATGCAGCGGCTGGAGGTGGTGCCCTGGTCGATGGCGGCGATGAACGGGCCGCTGCCGTGCGAGCCGGCGGTCGCTGCTGCGGGGTCGGTCACGGGGTTCGCTCCTCGGGTGCGTCTGGCGGATCGGGACCGGCTGCGTACGCGTGCCTACGTGAACGCCAGCCGGTCCAGCCCGCCGGCGACGGCGGCGCCGACCAGCGGGCCGACCACCGGGATCCACGCGTAGCCCCAGTCGGAGCGGCCCTTGTTGGGCAGCGGCAGCAGGGCGTGCACGATCCGCGGGCCGAGGTCGCGCGCCGGGTTGATCGCGTAACCGGTCGGGCCGCCGAGCGACAGGCCGATGCCGACCACGGCCAGCGCGGTCAGCAGGATGCCGAGGCCGTTGAGCGCGAGCCCCTGGGTCATGCCCTGGGTGAGGACGAACAGCACCAGGACGGTGGTGCCGATGATCTCGGTGAGCAGGTTCTGCACCGGGTCGCGGATCTCCGGGCCGGTGGAGAAGACCCCCAGTACCGGGCCGCCGGGCCGGGTGGTGCCGCTCGCGGCGCCGGCCGCGCCGGTGGCGGGGCCGGCCGCGCCGGTGGCGGCGCCGGCCGGGTCGGCCTCGGCGACCGGTGAGGCCGCCGACGAGGCCGCGGTCCCCGGGCCGGCCGGGGCGCCGCCCGCCGCCTGCGCGAGCACCTCCGGGTCGGTCAGGTGTGCCTGGAACTGGCCGAGGTAGGCCGCCCAGACCAGCAGGGCGCCGATCATCGCCCCCGCGAACTGCCCTATCAGGTAGTAGGGCACGGTGCCCCACGCACCGGTCTTGATCGCCACCCCGAGGGTCACCGCCGGGTTCAGCTGGCCGCCGGAGTAGCCGTTGGCGATGTACGCCCCGGCCAGCACGGCGAAACCCCAGCCGAAGGAGATGGCGATCCAGCCCGCGCCGACGGCCTTCGACCGCTTGAGTGTCACGGCGGCGCAGACGCCGCCGCCGAGCAGGATCAGGACGGCGGTTCCGAAGAGTTCGCCGATCACGATGTGGCCGTTGGACACTGCGACTCCCTTGTCTTCGTCCAGGGGGGCGGCGGCGACATCGGCTCTCGTCCGCTGTTCGACAATGTCGACCGCTGACCGAGAGTTTCGTCCTCGGAGGTGAGCAGGTCAAGGGGGGTGCGGCCCGGAACTCCGCCGGATCCGCCCGCCCCGGCGTGCGCGCCCTCAGAAGCGCCCGGCGCCCAGGTCGCGAGCGACGGCGCGCGCGCAGTCCCGTACCGCCGCCACCAGCCCGGCCCTGATCCCCGCGGCGTCGCAGATCCGCTCCACGGCCCCGGTGACGCCGACCGCGCCCACCGGCAACCGCCGCCGGTCGTGGACGGGCGCGGCCACCGACGCCACGCCCTCCCAGGTCTCCTCCAGGTCCGCGCCCCAGCCGCGCGCCCGGGTCAGCTCCAGCACCGCCTCGAAATCCGCCGGGTCGGTGACCGTACGGGCGGTCAGCGCCGGCCGCGGCCCCTCGGCGGCCTCACGGTGCGCCACCGGGTCGAAGGCCGACAGCACCTTGCCGAGCGCGGTGCTGTGCAGCGGCTGCATGGCCCCCACCTCGAGCACCTGGCGGCTGTCGTCGGGCCGGAAGACGTGGTGCACGACCAGCACCCCCCGCTGGTGCAGCACGCCCAGGTACGCGGCCTCACCGCTGGACCTCGCCAGGTCGTCGGTCCACACCAGCGCCCTGGCCCGCAGCTCGTGCACGTCCAGATAGCTGTTGCCGAGCCGCAGCAGCTCCGCGCCCAGCTGGTACTTGCCCGAGCCCGGCTCCTGCTCCACGAAGCCCTCCTGCTGGAGGGTGCGCAGGATGCCGTGCGTGGTGCCCTTGGCCAGGCCCAGTGAGGAGGCCACGTCGGACAGGCCCAGCCGGCGCTCGCCGCCCGCCAGCAGCCGCAGGATGGCCGCCGCTCGTTCCAGCGACTGGATGGGACCTGGCATCGCGAGCACTCCAAGGACGGGACGGCGACACGGACGGGACGGCGACGGCCGGGGGGAGCACGCAGCCGGTCCTGGTCGACATTGTCGACCATCATCATCGCAGAGCCGGTTTTCGTACCACCCGTCCGCCCTGCGAAATGGCTTCGAGGCCCGCGCTCCGCGGCGGCTACGCTGGCCCGGTGCGCGACCCGCCGACGCGACGGGTGGCGCATAGCCGACAGCCGTCGCATCCCAGGGAGCAACCATGGCCTCGCCGTCCCCTTTTTCCCAGCAGCCCGCCCCGAGCCCCGGCCGCGCCGCCGGCCCCCGGCCGGCGCAGGCCGGCCGGGCCGCCGCCCTGCGGAAGGCCCTCGCCTCCCGGGTCGTGGTCGCCGACGGTGCCATGGGCACCATGCTCCAGGCCCAGGAACCCACCCTGGACGACTTCCAACAGCTCGAAGGCTGCAACGAGATCCTCAACATCACCCGCCCCGACATCGTCCGATCGGTCCACGAGGCGTACTTCGCGGTCGGCGTGGACTGCGTGGAGACCAACACCTTCGGCGCCAACCAGAGCGCGATGAGCGAGTACGACATCGCCGACCGGATCCACGAGCTGTCCGAGGCCGGCGCCCGGCTCGCCCGCGAGGTCGCCGACGATTTCGCCGCCGACGGCCGCCCGCGCTGGGTGCTCGGCTCGATCGGCCCCGGCACCAAGCTGCCCACCCTCGGCCACATCTCCTACACCACCCTCCGCGACGGGTACCAGGCCAACGCCGCCGGGCTGATCGCCGGCGGCGCCGACGCCCTGGTGGTGGAGACCATGCAGGACCTGCTCCAGGTCAAGGCGGCCCTGATCGGCTCCCGCCGGGCGATGGCGGCGGCCGGGGTGGACCTCCCGCTGATCTGCTCGGTCGCCGTCGAGACCACCGGCACCATGCTGCTCGGCTCCGAGATCGGCGCCGCGCTCACCGCGCTGGAGCCGCTGGGCATCGACATGATCGGACTGAACTGCTCCACCGGCCCGTCCGAGATGAGCGAGCACCTGCGCTATCTGACCCGGCACTCCCGGATCCCGCTGACCTGCATGCCCAACGCGGGCCTGCCGGTGCTCACCAAGGACGGCGCCCATTACCCGCTCTCCCCGGTCGAGCTCGCCGACGCCCACGAGGCGTTCGCCCGCGAGTACGGACTGGCGCTGGTCGGCGGCTGCTGCGGCACCACCCCCGAGCACCTGCGGCAGCTGGTCGAGCGGGTCGGCGGCCAGGACCTCACGCCGCGCGACCCCCGCCCCGAGCCGGGCGCCGCCTCCCTCTACCAGACCGTCCCGTTCCGCCAGGACACCTCCTACCTCGCGATCGGCGAGCGCACCAACGCCAACGGCTCCAGGAAGTTCCGCGAGGCGATGCTGGAGGGCCGCTGGGAGGACTGCGTGGAGATGGCCCGCGACCAGATCCGCGAGGGCGCCCACCTGCTGGACCTGTGCGTGGACTACGTCGGCCGGGACGGCGTCGCCGACATGGCCGAGATCGCCGGCCGGTTCGCCACCGCCTCCACCCTGCCCATCGTGCTGGACTCCACCGAGGTCGACGTGCTGCGGGCCGGCCTGGAGAAGCTCGGCGGCCGGGCGGTGCTCAACTCCGTCAACTACGAGGACGGCGACGGCCCCGACTCCCGCTTCGCCAAGGTCACCGCGCTCGCCGCCGAGCACGGCGCCGCCCTGATCGCGCTGACCATCGACGAGGAGGGCCAGGCCCGTACCGTCGACAAGAAGGTCGCCATCGCCGAGCGGCTGATCGCCGACCTCACGGGCAACTGGGGCATCCACGAGTCCGACATCCTCATCGACTGCCTGACCTTCACCATCTGCACCGGCCAGGAGGAGTCCCGCAAGGACGGCATCGCCACCATCGAGGCGATCCGCGAACTCAAGCGCCGCCACCCCGAGGTGCAGACCACCCTCGGCCTGTCCAACATCTCCTTCGGCCTCAACCCGGCCGCCCGCACCGCACTCAACTCGGTCTTCCTCGACGAGTGCGTCAAGGCCGGCCTGGACTCGGCCATCGTGCACGCCGCCAAGATCCTGCCGATCGCCCGCATCCCGGAGGAGCAGCGCCAGGCCGCGTACGACCTGATCCACGACCGGCGGCGGGAGGGGTACGACCCGCTGCAGCGGCTGATGGAGCTGTTCGACGGGGTGGACAGCAAGTCCCTCAAGGCCGGCCGGGCCGAGGAACTGCTCGCGCTGCCGCTGGAGGAGCGGCTCCAGCGGCGGATCATCGACGGCGAGAAGAACGGCCTGAGCGCCGACCTGGACGAGGCACTGACCCGGCGGCCTGCCCTGGACATCGTGAACGACACCCTGCTGGCCGGCATGAAGGTGGTCGGCGAGCTGTTCGGCTCCGGCCAGATGCAGCTGCCGTTCGTCCTCCAGTCCGCCGAGGTGATGAAGACCGCGGTGGCCTACCTGGAGCCGCACATGGAGAAGGTCGCCGACGGCGAGGACGCCGGCAAGGGCACCATCGTGCTGGCCACGGTACGCGGCGACGTGCACGACATCGGCAAGAACCTGGTGGACATCATCTTGTCCAACAACGGCTACAACGTGGTCAACCTCGGCATCAAGCAGCCGGTCTCGGCGATCCTGGACGCCGCCCAGGAGCACCGGGCCGACGTGATCGGCATGTCCGGACTGCTGGTGAAGTCCACGGTGATCATGAAGGAGAACCTGGAGGAGCTGAACCAGCGCGGACTGTCCGCCAGGTACCCGGTGATCCTCGGCGGCGCCGCCCTCACCCGCGCCTACGTCGAGCAGGACCTGCACGAGATCTACGCCGGCGAGGTCCGCTACGCCCGCGACGCCTTCGAGGGGCTGCGGCTGATGGACGCCCTGATCGGGATCAAGCGCGGCGTCCCCGGGGCGGCGCTGCCGGAGCTGAAGGCCCGCCGGGTGGCCAGGCGGGACACCCCGCAGGAGGACAGCGCCCCCAACCTCGGTCAGGTCCGCTCCGACGTGGCCACCGACAACCCGGTGCCGACCCCGCCGTTCTGGGGCAGCCGGGTGGTCAAGGGCATCCAGCTCGCCGACTACGCCTCCTGGCTGGACGAGGGCGCGCTCTTCAAGGGCCAGTGGGGGCTCAAGCAGTCCCGCGCGAGCGGGCCCACCTACGAGGAACTGGTGGAGTCCGAGGGCCGCCCCCGGCTGCGCGGGCTGCTCACCCGGTTCCAGTCCGAGGGCCTGTTGGAGGCCGCCGTCACCTACGGCTACTTCCCCTGCGTGTCCAAGGGCGACGACCTGGTCGTGCTGCACGAGGACGGCACCGAGCGCACCCGTTTCACCTTCCCCCGGCAGCGCCGGGGCCGCCGGCTGTGCCTGGCCGACTACTTCCGGCCCGAGGAGTCCGGTGAGACCGACGTGGTCGGCTTCCAGGTGGTCACCGTCGGCAACCGGGTCTCAGAGGCCGCCAACGAGCTCTTCGCCGCCGACTCCTACCGCGACTACCTGGAGCTGCACGGCCTGTCCGTGCAGCTCGCCGAGGCGCTCGCCGAGTACTGGCACGCCCGGGTCCGGGCCGAGCTGGGCTTCGGCGGCGAGGACCCGGGCGACGTCGAGGACATGTTCGCCCTGAAGTACCGGGGCGCCCGCTTCTCGCTCGGCTACGGCGCCTGCCCCGACCTGGAGGACCGGGCCAAGATCGCCGAGCTGCTGGAACCGGAGCGGATCGGCGTGAAGCTGTCGGAGGAGTTCCAGCTGCACCCGGAGCAGTCCACCGACGCCATCGTGATCCACCACCCGGAGGCCACGTACTTCAACGCCCGCTGACCCGCCCGCTGACCCGCCCCGCCGGAGCGCCGGCGCGCACCCGGCGGGCGCTCAGCGCCGACCCGGGCCCCCGGGCGCCCGGCCTTTCGGGGGCGGTCCCACCGCCCGTTGGCGCGGTGTTCCGCGGCCGTTACCCGCTCGACCGGCGGGACGAAGCCGAGCCACGTATGCTTGACGGTCCGGCAGAGGCCGGTCGCCACCTTGCCCCGCAAGGCCCTGGCGACCGGCCTCTGTGTCCCCCCAGAACCGAGGAGTGGGGCCTATGACCAGCAGCATCTCCGTCGCCGACACCCGTACGGCGCAAGGTCCCGGCCCGCACGCCGTGCTGCTGGACTTGGACGGCACCCTGGTCGACACCGAGGGCATCTGGTGGGCGGCGGAGACCGAGGTCTTCGCGGACCTCGGCCATGTGCTGGACGAAGTGCACCGCGACGTGGTGGTGGGCGGCCCGATGGCCCGCAGCGTCGGCCACCTGATGTCCGTGACCGGCACCACCGCCACCCTCGCCGAGCTGACCGTGGCCATCAACAGCCGGTTCGAGCGGCTCATCGAGCACGGCGCGCCGCTGATGCCGGGCGCCCACCGGCTGCTGACCGAACTGTCCGCGCACGGCGTGCCCACCGCCCTGGTCTCCGCCTCACACCGCCGCACCATCGACGCCATGCTGCGCTCGCTCGGCTCGGAGCACTTCGACCTCACCGTGGCCGGCGACGAGGTGACCCGTACCAAGCCGCACCCCGAGCCGTACCTGACGGCTGCCGCCCGGCTCGGCGCGCACCCCGCGGACTGCGTGGTCGTCGAGGACACTTTGACCGGGGTGGCCTCCGCCGAGGCGGCCGGCTGCATGGTGGTCGCGGTGCCGTCGCTGGTGCCGATCGACCCCGCGCCCGGCCGGACCGTCGTCTCCTCGCTGGAGGAGCTCAGCGTCCCTTTTCTGCGCTCCCTGCGCA
The DNA here is from genome assembly GCF_031844685.1 of Streptomyces sp. ITFR-21. Lineage (NCBI taxonomy): Bacteria > Bacillati > Actinomycetota > Actinomycetes > Kitasatosporales > Streptomycetaceae > Actinacidiphila > Actinacidiphila sp. ITFR-21. The sequence goes on along the minus strand of NZ_CP134605.1, from coordinate 909,999 downwards.
CGCGCATTCACTGAGCGTGCGCCGCGGGACGCTCCGGGACTCGGGTCGGTGAACTTTGGCATCCCGTTGGTACTGATCACTTCCAATCTCGGTATCGTCGCCCCAGCACGCGCGCGGGATGTGCTGGAATTCCCGCGGCGCGGCACGCGGTGAGAGGCCGCCGGTCGAACGCGTAAGGTCGTCCCGGGCTCCCCGACTGCCCGGAATCCCGGCGCACGGGCGGCCTGTTCGGCCTGGGCGGAGCCTGCGCGACGCGAGCACGCAGGCAGCAGATGCGCAGTCACAAGAGGAGAACGACGACGATGAACCGCAAGCTTCTGGTGCTGCCCGCCCTGCTGGGCGCCATGACACCGGTGATCACCGGTTGCGGCGGCTCCGGCGGGGGAAGCGGCGGCAGTGGCGATCCCATCGTCATCGGCACCACCGACAGTATCGTGCTGACCAAGGACAACCCGGCACCGCTCGACCCGGCAACCTCGTACGACAACGCGACCTGGAACGTCTTCAACAACACCTTCCAGGAACTGCTCGGCTACACCCGCGGCAGCACTACGCCCACCCCGGACGCGGCCAAGGAGTGCCACTACACGGACACCTCCGGGCTGACCTACCAGTGCACGATGCGTGACGGCCTGAAGTTCTCCAACGGCCACAACCTCACCGCCGACGACGTGAAGTTCTCCGTCGACCGGATGCAGAAGATCAACTGGCCCACCGGCCCGGCCACGCTGATAGCCGACGTCAAGTCGGTCAACGCCCCCGACGACAAGACGGTGGTCTTCCACCTCAAGGCGCCGGACGCCACCTTCCCGGCCAAGCTCGCCACCCCGGCCGCGGCGATCGTCGACAGCAGCGTCTACGACCCGGCCAAGCCGCTGGACGGCTTCAAGCTGGTCGGCTCCGGACCCTACGTGCTCGACTCCTTCGTCCAGGGCAAGCAGGCCGAGTTCAGCCGGAACCCGCACTACCAGGGCCTGGACAAGATCAGCAACGACAAGATCGAGCTGAAGCTGTTCAACGACTCCGGCAAGATGGAGGCCGCGCTCAAGGGCGGCACCATCGACGTGATGAGCCGCACCATGGCGCCGGACCAGATCACCGAGCTGCAGAACAGCACCGACCCGAACCTCAAGCTCACCGAGGCACCCGGCGGCGAGACCCGCTATCTGTTCCTGAACACCGCCTCGCCCGACCTGAAGGACAGGGCCGTACGGCAGGCCATCGCCGAGATCATCGACCGGCAGGCGATCACCCGGGAGATCTACAAGCGGACCGCCGACCCGCTGTACTCCGTGGTGCCGCAGGGCATCACCAGCCACACCAACTCCTTCTTCAACCGCTACCACAACCCCAGCGTGAGCAAGGCGAAGAAGACCCTCAAGGACGCGGGCGTCGAGGACAAGGTGTCGCTGACCATCAACTACCGCCAGGACACCGGCGGTACGGTCAACAAGCCGGAGGCCCAGGCGATCGCCAAGCAGCTGAACGCCAGCGGCCTGTTCGACGTCACGACGCAGAGCGAGGAGTGGAGCGCCTTCCTGAAGGCCGCCTCACAGCGTAAGTACGAGATCTTCGCGGTGAGCTGGCTGCCGGACTTCCCGGACCCGGACAACTACATCGCGCCGTTCTTCGACAAGGACAACTTCCTCAACCTGGCGTACAAGAACACCACCATCCAGGACCAGATCCTGCCGGACACCCGGCGCCAGTCCGAGCGCAGCACGGCCAGCTCCGCCTTCGGGCAGGCGCAGGACATGATCGCCCAGGACGTGCCGATGCTGCCGCTGTGGCAGGGCAAGCAGTACATCGCCTCGCGCAGTGACATCACCGGTGTGGAGTGGGCGCTGAACGCCACGACCGCCACGCAGTTCTGGGAGCTGGGCCGAGGCGTCTCCGGCTGACGCCGGCGTCCGCGCCGCCCGCGGCATCCGCGGTTGTCCGCGCCCCGGGGCCCTCAACCGATCCCGGGGCGCACCAGTCCGCTCTCGTAGGCGTACACCGCCGCCTGCACCCGGTCCCGCAGCGCCAGCTTGGTCAGCACATGGCCCACGTGCGTCTTGACGGTCGTCTCGCTGACGAACAGCTCGGCGGCGATCTCCGCGTTGGACAGGCCGCGGGCCACCAGCCTGAGCACCTCCACCTCCCGCTCGGTGAGGGCGTGCAGCGGCTGCGGCAGCGACTCCTCGCCCGACGGCAGCCGCCCCGCGTACTTGTCCAGCAGCCGCCGGGTGATGCTCGGCGCCAGCATCGCCTCACCCGCGGCGACCACCCGGATCGCCTGCACCAGCTCCGCGGCCGGCGCGTCCTTCAGCAGGAAGCCGCTGGCCCCCGCCCGCAGCGCCTCCACCACGTACTCGTCGAGGTCGAAGGTGGTCAGCACCAGCACCCTCGCCGGCCCCGAGCGGTCCGGGCCGGTGATCTGCCGGGTGGCCTCCACCCCGTCCATCCGGGGCATCCGGATGTCCATCAGCACCACGTCGGGCCGGAGCGCCCGCACCTGGTCCAGTGCCTGCCGGCCGTCGCCGGCCTCACCGATCACGGCCAGGTCCGGCTCGGCCTCCAGGATCATCCGGAAACCGGTGCGCAGCAGAGGCTGATCGTCCACCAGCAGGACGCGGATCGCCACGGGTACTCCTTCGCTAGACCGGGCCATTCTCGCCCACGGCCGGCGGTGCCCCGGCGATGTCCGCCAGCGGGTACGGCGGGGGAGTCCCGCCGAATTCGGGACAGACCGCCCGGTGGTCGCACCAGCCGCACAGCGGGCCGCGCCGCGGGCGCCACTCGCCGCTGCGGGTCGCCGCGCCGATCGCCTCCCACAGCGCCAGCAGCTTGCGCTCGGTGGACAGCAGGTCCCGCTCGGTCGGGTCGTACGTCAGCACGTCCCCGCTGCCCAGATAGACCAGCTGGAGCCGGCGCGGCACCACCCCGCGCAGCCGCCACAGCACCAGCGCGTAGAACTTCATCTGGAACAGCGGCTCCTCCGCGTACTCCGGGCGGGGCGCCTTGCCGGTCTTGTAGTCCACCACCCTGAGGTCGCCGGTGGCCGGCGCGACGTCCAGCCGGTCCACGTAGCCGCGCAGCCTCAGCCCGGACTCCAGCACCGTCTCCACGTACAGCTCGCGCTCGGCGGGCTCCAGCCGGGTCGGGTCCTCCAACGCGAACCACCGCTCCACCAGCCGCTCGGCGCTCTCCAGCCAGGCCGTCAGCGCCGCCGGGTCCGCCGCGCCCTCCGCCGCGGTGAACAGCTCCGCCAGCTCCGGCCGGGCCGCCCGCAGCCGCTCCCACTCGCCGGCCACCATCGACCGCGCCCGGTCCGCGGTCCGCTCGGCGGCCGGTGCGTCGAACAGCCGCTCCAGCACGGCGTGCACCACGGTTCCGCGGGTCGCGGCCTCACTGGGCTTCTCCGGCAGCCGGTCGATCACCCGCAGCCGGTACAGCAGCGGGCAGCGCATGAAGTCCGCGGCGCGCGAGGGCGACAGCGAGACGGGCGCGGACGGCGTGGCGCGGCGCGCGGCGGACGCGCGCGGCGGTGGAATCGACGGCAGCTCGGCAGGGGTCCCCATGGCAGACGACCTTACGGCCTGCCACCGACAGTGCCGGTGCGTGTCCGGCGCAACAGAGCAATACCATGGCCGCGGAGCCCCTTGTCCCCCATGATCGGTACGAGGGTTTTTGTCAGCACGAGGGGAACCAGTGAGCGAGACCGGTCGGCCGCCGTCCCAGAGCACCCGCACCCCCGGTGAGGACGGCGACGGCGGCTCCCGCAGGCCCAACCCGGGTGGCGGGCTGCTCATGGGACGGTTCTTCGGGGTCCCGATCTACGTCGCCCCCAGCTGGTTCCTGGTCGCCGCGCTGATCACATGGGTGTTCGGCGGACAGCTCGACGCCGTACTGCCGGAGCTCGGCCGGCTCCGCTACCTCGTCTCGCTGTTCTTCGCGGTCGCCTTCTACGCCTCGGTGCTGGTCCACGAACTCGCCCACACGGTGGCCGCGCTGCGCTTCAAACTGCCGGTGCGCCGGATCCAGCTCCAGTTCTTCGGCGGCGTCTCGGAGATCGAGAAGGAGTCCGACACCCCGGGCCGGGAGTTCGTGCTGGCCTTCGTCGGACCGCTGCTGTCCCTGGTACTGGCCGCCGCGTTCTTCGGCGGGATGCAGCTGGTCGAGCGCGGCACGGTGCCGGGCGTGCTGCTGGCCGGCCTGATGGCGAGCAACCTGATCGTCGCCGTCTTCAACTTCCTGCCGGGGCTGCCGCTGGACGGCGGCCGGATGCTGCGGGCCGTGGTGTGGAAGATCAGCGGCCGGCCGATGACCGGTACGGTCGCCGCCGCCTGGGCCGGCCGCGGCCTCGCGCTCGCGGTGCTGATCGGGCTGCCGCTGCTGTCGTACGCGGGCGGCGTCAACGGCAGCGGCGCCGCGGACAACGCGGACTCGCTCACCGACGCGCTGCTGGCCGCGGTGCTGGCGGCCATCATCTGGACCGGGGCCGGCAACAGCTTGCGGATGGCCCGGCTGCGCGAACGGCTCCCCGCGCTGCGGGCCCGCACCCTGACCCGGCGCGCCGTGCCGGTCGCCTCCGACACCCCGCTCTCCGAGGCGCTGCGCCGCGCCAACGACGCGGGCGCCCGCGCGCTGGTCGTGGTGGACGGCCGCGGCGACCCGACGGCGCTGGTCCGCGAGTCCGCGATCGTCTCCGTCCCCGAGCACCGCCGCCCCTGGGTCGCCGTCCGGGGCCTCGCCCAGGACCTCACCCCCGGTATGCGGGTCTCCGCCGAGCTGTCCGGCGAGGAGCTCCTCGACCGGCTGCGCGCCAACCCCGCCACCGAGTACCTGGTCATCGAGCCCACCGGTGAGATCTACGGCGTCCTGTCCACCGCCGACGTGGAGCGCGCGTTCCTGGCGGCGATGTCCCGGGGCTGAGGCCTTGGGCCCTACTTTTTTTGCGGCTCGGTTCGCCTCCGGGTCGCTTCAGCCACTGTCGACAGTCGATCGTGCTCGGCCCTTCGTTCCTCAGGGCCTGCGCGCGTTCTCCCTTTCGGCAGCGGCGCGTCCCTTCGGCTCACTCGCCGGTGGGCGGGGGGACCCGGGCCGGTTCCGGTGTGGTCGGGGCGGGGCGGCCCTGCGGGCCGCTCGGTGGTGGGGGGCTCGGGCGGCGGTAAGGGGAGGCGCGGGGGAGCCCCTAAGATGAAGCGCATGTCCGAACCGACCGGTGCCGCCCGCCGTCGCGGGCCCTTCAGAGTCGGGGACCAGGTCCAGCTCACCGATCCCAAGGGACGCCACTACACCTTCACGCTCGAAGCCGGAAAGCAGTTCCACACCCACAAGGGCGCTTTCCCGCACGACGAGCTGATCGGTGCGCCCGAGGGCAGTGTGGTCAGAACCACGGGAAACGTCGCCTATCTCGCGCTGCGCCCGCTGCTCCCCGACTACGTCCTGTCCATGCCCCGCGGCGCCGCCGTGGTCTACCCCAAGGACGCGGGGCAGATCCTGGCCATGGCCGACATCTTCGCCGGCGCCCGCGTCGTCGAGGCCGGGGTCGGGTCGGGCTCGCTGAGCAGTTTCCTGCTGCGGGCGATCGGCGACCACGGCATGCTGCACAGCTACGAGCGTCGGGCGGACTTCGCCGAGATCGCCTCCCAGAACGTCGAGCGCTACTTCGGCGGCCCGCACCCGGCTTGGCAGCTCACCGTGGGCGACCTTCAGGACAACCTCTCGGACACCGAGGTCGACCGGGTGATCCTGGACATGCTCGCGCCCTGGGAGTGCCTGGAGGTGGTCGCCAAGGCACTGGTGCCCGGCGGCATCCTGTGCGCCTACGTGGCCACCACCACCCAGCTGGCCCGCACCGTCGAGGCGATCCGTGAGTTCGGCAGCTTCAACGAGCCGGCCGCCTGGGAGACCATGGTCCGCACCTGGCACGTGGAGGGGCTGGCGGTCCGGCCCGATCACCGGATGATCGGCCACACCGGCTTCCTGCTCACCGCCCGCCGCCTCGCCGACGGGGTGGAGCCGCCGCTGCGCCGCCGCCGGCCCGCCAAGGGCGCCTACGGCGAGGACTACGCGGGACCCGGAAGCGGAAGCGGCGGTTCCGCGGCCGAGGACTGAACCGCGGCCTCATGATTTCGGCCAACTTCACCGCGCCGCCGCCGATGTGTCCGTACCGGACACCGGCGGCGGCCTTCTTGTACCTTGCGGCCATGTCCCACACGTGACAACCGCCCCCGGCGTCCCACCCCCGTGTGCTCTGTGGCACGATGCTGGCCACCCCCGCCGTTCGACCCCAGGAGACAGGCGCGTGCAGCCGTCCGCAGGCCCGGCCCTTCCGCACACCCGCAGCCGTACCGTGCACTGGATCGCCACCGCCGCCGCGGTGGGCGTGCTGGTCGGGGCGGTGGCCCTGGTGGAGCCGGCGGACGCCTCCCAGAGCGGCGCCCAGGCCGCCCGGGACCGGCCTCCGACCGGTCCGGTCGCCGCCCCCGACCCCGCGGCCGTCACGTACCCGCTGGACTGCCCTCCCGGGGTCCGTACCGACGTGGTCTCCGCGGTCAGCGGGGACCTGGACGGCGACGGGCGCCCCGAGACCGTCGTGGTGGTCCGCTGCCACGCCGACGTGGGCACCCCGCCCAGCGGCGTCTTCGTGCTCGGCGCGGCGCCCTCCGGCGGCGCGCCGAGGATCGTGGTGACCCTGGTCAGGCCGCGGGACGACCGGCAGGTCAGCGACTTCCGGCTGGAAGGCCGTACCGTCCGGGCGACCGTCCTGGGCTTCTCCGGCGACGACACCCCGCGCTGCTGCCCCGACCTGCGGCGCACCTACGCCTGGGAGTGGCGCGGCGACCGCTACGTGGCACTGCCGGGACCCGCCGCCAACAGCGTCTGAGGCCCCCGGGGGTGCCGCCCGGCCGGTCGGGTCCGGCCGGGGGTCAGTCCGCGTCGGGACCGTAGACCTCGACCCGGTCCGCGGCCCGCCGCACGTGGATGCAGTCCCCGGGGCAGTCCCTGGCCGACTCGGCGACATCCCGCAGCAGCGTCAGCGGTACGGGGACGGTGGCCCCGGGGGTCTGGCGCAGCTCGTCGTCGGCCCCCTTGACGTAGGCGAGCCCGTCGATGTCCAGCTCGAAGACCTCGGGTGCATACTGCACGCAGATCCCGTCACCCGTGCACAGGTCCTGATCGATCCAGACCTCGAGCGCCTCGGCCGTCTCGTCGCTCACGGAAACCCTCGCCTGCCCTTGCTCGTTCGGGAAGAGACCACCGTCGAAGGCGGTTGAGGGGAACGACGATACAACCGCTGGCTTTCGGATCGTGATCGGCGGGTATCTCAGTGGCGGAGGGACGTACGCAAGGGTGAAGATCGGACACACCGCGATCGTCTTTGTGATCTAGGGGTTTCAACCCCTACCGGTCCAGGTAGGGTCTGGAAACGTCCAGCTCCCCTTGGAGGAGGTGAGGACCGTGGCGGCCCACGACGACGACATCAACCGTGGCGGCCGACCCGCTCGTGGTTCAGAAGACTCCACGAGCCAGGTCGCCTTTCTTGAGCAGGAGATCGCCGTCCTGCGACGCAAGCTCGCGGACTCTCCGCGGCATTCGAGGATTCTCGAGGAGAGAGTCGTCGAGCTGCAGACCAATCTGGCGGGCGTGTCCGCGCAGAACGAACGGCTGGCGAACACACTCCGCGGGGCCCGCGAGCAGATCGTGGCCCTCAAGGAGGAAGTCGACCGGCTCGCGCAGCCGCCTGCCGGCTTCGGCGTTTTCCTGCAGGCCAACGAAGACGGCACGGCCGACATCTTCACCGGTGGGCGCAAGCTCCGGGTGAACGTCAGCCCGTCGGTGGATCTGAAGGAGCTCCGGCGCGGCCAGGAGCTGATGCTCAACGAGGCGCTCAACGTGGTCGAGGCCATGCTGTTCGAGCGTGTCGGCGACATCGTCACCCTCAAGGAGATCCTGGAGGACGGCGAGCGCGCCCTGGTCATCGGGCACACCGACGAGGAGCGGGTGGTCCGGCTCGCCGAACCGCTGCTCGACGGTGCCCTGCGGACCGGCGACGCGCTGCTGCTCGAACCCCGCTCCGGATACGTGTACGAGCGCGTGCCCAAGAGCGAGGTCGAGGAGCTCGTCCTCGAAGAGGTCCCCGACATCGACTACCGCCAGATCGGCGGGCTCGGCAACCAGATCGAGCAGATCCGCGACGCCGTGGAGCTGCCCTACCTGCACGCCGAGCTGTTCAAGGAGTACTCGCTGCGCCCGCCCAAGGGCGTACTGCTCTACGGCCCGCCCGGCTGCGGCAAGACGCTGATCGCCAAGGCGGTGGCCAACTCGCTGGCCAAGAAGGTCGCCGAGGTGACCGGACGTCCGCAGGGCAAGAGCTACTTCCTCAACATCAAGGGTCCCGAACTGCTCAACAAGTACGTCGGCGAGACCGAGCGGCAGATCCGCCTGGTCTTCCAGCGTGCCCGGGAGAAGGCGTCCGAGGGCACTCCCGTCATCGTCTTCTTCGATGAGATGGAGTCGCTCTTCCGCACCCGCGGTTCCGGTGTCAGCTCGGACGTGGAGAACACCATCGTCCCCCAGCTGCTCGCCGAGATCGACGGTGTGGAGGGCCTGGAGAACGTCATCGTGATCGGCGCCTCCAACCGCGAGGACATGATCGACCCCGCGATCCTGCGGCCCGGCCGCCTGGACGTGAAGATCAAGATCGAGCGGCCCGACGCCGAGGCGGCCAAGGACATCTTCTCCAAGTACCTGGTCGACACGCTCCCGCTGCACAGTGAAGATCTGTCCGAACACGGCGGGTCGCCGGCCGGAACGGTCGACGGCATGATCCAGTCCGTGGTGGAACGGATGTACTCCGAGAGCGAGGAGAACCGCTTCCTGGAGGTCACCTACGCCAACGGTGACAAGGAGGTCCTGTACTTCAAGGACTTCAACTCCGGAGCGATGATCCAGAACATCGTGGACCGGGCCAAGAAGATGGCGATCAAGGACTTCCTGGACCACAACCAGCGCGGCCTTCGGGTCTCCCACCTGCTCGCCGCCTGCGTGGACGAGTTCAAGGAGAACGAGGACCTGCCCAACACCACCAACCCCGACGACTGGGCGCGGATCTCCGGTAAGAAGGGCGAGCGGATCGTGTTCATCCGCACCCTGGTGACCGGAAAGCAGGGGGCGGACACCGGACGCTCCATCGACACGGTGGCGAACACCGGACAGTATCTGTAAGCACTACCCTCCGGCTGCGGGTCCCGACAGCGGGTACCCGCAGCCGGTGTGTTTCCCGGCCCGCACGGGCCGGAGCCGGGCAAGGAGGGCCGCATGACCGTACGGCGAGTAATGGGCATCGAGACCGAGTACGGGATCTCCGTGCCCGGCCACCCCAACGCCAATGCCATGCTCACCTCGTCCCAGATCGTCAACGCCTACGCGGCGGCGATGCACCGGGCGCGCCGCGCCCGCTGGGACTTCGAGGAGGAGAACCCGCTGCGGGACGCCCGCGGCTTCGATCTCGCCCGGGAGGCGGCGGACTCCACCCAGCTCACCGACGAGGACATCGGCCTGGCCAACGTGATCCTCACCAACGGCGCCCGGCTCTACGTCGACCACGCCCACCCCGAGTACTCCTCGCCGGAGATCACCAACCCGCGCGACGCCGTGCTGTGGGACAAGGCCGGCGAGCGGATCATGGCCGAGGCGGCGCTGCGCGCCTCGCAGCTGCCCAGCGCCCAGCCGATCCACCTCTACAAGAACAACACCGACAACAAGGGCGCCTCCTACGGCACGCACGAGAACTACCTGATGCGCCGGGAGACACCGTTCGCGGACATCGTGCGCCACCTGACGCCGTTCTTCGTCTCCCGACAGGTCGTCACCGGCGCCGGCCGGGTCGGCATCGGCCAGGACGGCCACGAGGACGGCTTCCAGCTCAGCCAGCGCGCCGACTACTTCGAGGTCGAGGTCGGCCTGGAGACCACCCTCAAGCGCCCCATCATCAACACCCGCGACGAG